>JBBIQF010000097.1:0-15174 GCA_037442445.1 Planctomycetaceae bacterium | reverse complement strand
AGCGGGTCGTTTTCCGCCGAGGCAGGCTCGGGGGCACGGCCGCCACCGGATGCGGCTTGGCCGGTTGCCAGGCCCGCCGGCCCCGCGTTGGGCGAGTCCACCCCGAGGGGCGTCCCGTGCGGCCCGATGTTGGCCGGTTCTTCGACAAACACGGCACATCGCCCGTTGCCGCGGGCAAAGGCCGTTTCCAGCGACTCCCGCACCCGCTTGTCGGCTGCGCCCGCGGCCAGCCGATCCACCACCACATAGAAGCCCTCCTCGCCGGCAAGCTTAGGGAGCGGAGCCTCGCCTTCGGCCAGGTTCAGCATGCGCTGGCCCGCGACCACGCGCAAGAAGCCCTCTTCGCGCAGCCTGGCGGCCAGGCGTGAGAAGTCCTCGTCGCCCGACACCGCCTGCCGGAACGCCACCATGAAGCGGGTGCCTTGGGGCAGCCGGGCCAGGAGCTCGGCCACATTCTGGGCCGACTCGCGCCGCACCTCCCGGCCGCATCGCAAACAGAACACCTGCCCCACCCGCGCGTACAGGAGCCGCAGGTAGTCGTAGATCTCGGTGGCGGTGCCCACGGTGGATCGGCTGGAACGGTTGCCGTCGCGGTTGGTGACCGCGATGGCCGGCGGCAGGCCGTCGATGCGGTCGGCCTCGGGCTTCTCCAGCCGTTCCAGGAACTGCCGGGCATAGGCCGAAAACGTCTCGAGGTACCGGCGCTGGCCCTCGGCGTACAGCGTATCCAGGGCCAGGCTGCTCTTGCCGCTGCCGCTCAGGCCGCAGAGCACCACCAGCTTGCGGTGCGGAATATCCAGGTCGATCGCCTGGAGGTTGTGCACCTCCACGCCCCGCAACACGATGTGATCGATCGCTGCCATGGTGCTACCCCGCCGTCACGGTTCCCAAAACGCATAACTTTACCGCGCTGCAAGCGCGGCCGCACGGCCCGGCTTGCCGCAAAGGGGCACCGCGGCAACAAACCACCGCCCCCAGGCGCTTGTTGGCACAGAGGGCCGGGATCCTTTGCCGGCATCGCAGCCTGGTGGCTTCTCCGGCCCGGGGCGCACCGCGGCAGAACGCGGCATCAGGGTTTATCGCCGCGGGAGCCGACCTCCTCCACGACCACCCGGTGGGCCCCCACCAACTCATTGTCGCAGAGCAGCTCCAGCGCGTAGGTGCCGGGAATCTGGGGCAGAATGGGTACAGGAAGGACCAATTGGACGGTTTTCAGCGGATCATCGCATTCCACGGGGATGGCGTTGCTTTCGAAGTAAACCTCGTTGGTTTCCAGGCGAACCAGGCGCAATTGCACCTGCACCCTGCCGCGGACCTCGGTCAGGCTGACATACGCGAACGGGTTGCCCGCCCGGAACACGTGGGCCAGGGGAACGCGGACCGGCCCCTCCCGGACCGGCTCGCCCGCCTCGGGTGGCCGCTTGAGCACCGCGAATCGATCGAACACCCCGGCGATGATGGCCTTGCCGGTTTCCTTGTCGCGGTACACGTGATCGGCCAGGAGCAATGCCTGCAAGACGGGCTTCACGGAGTGGCGCCTCCTTGGAAAAGTCGGCAGGCCGGCCCTTGCGAACCCGCAGTGGTTTTTCCCCTACCCGCTTAGGCTAGGCCGGGTGGCCCGGAGCGTCAAGGGTCGCTTTTCGGGGGAGTCCGCGGCGGGTATGGTAATTACATGAATCGCGGCCCGCTTGGCCGCACGCTTGGCCCCATTAGGCCAGCCAGCACACCGGGAGTTCACAGCATGGCAACGACTGCGCCGCCACGGCCGGCCGAGCGCCCCAGTTCCCATCCCTTGGACGCCGTTTTCTCGCCGCGGAGCATTGCGGTGGTGGGAGTGACGGCCACGCCGGGCACGGTGCCCTACGACATCTTCCGCAACATCCGCCAGGCGGGCTTCGCCGGGCCGGTGTACCCCGTAGCGCCGGGCAAGCGCGATATCGACGGTGTGCCCGCCTACCGCTATCTGCTGGACATCCCCGAGCCGGTCGACCTGGCGGTGATCGTATTCCCGGCCGAGGTGGTCGATCGGGCGATCGACCACTGCGTGCGCAAAGGGGTGCGGGCGGCAATCGTGATCTCCGCGGGTTTCCGCGAGATCGGCCCCGCCGGCCTCCAGCGCGAGCAGCGCATCCGGGCCCAGTGCGCCGAGCACGGCATCGCCCTGGTGGGGCCCAATTGCCTGGGCGTGATCAATACGGACCCGGCCGTGCGCCTGAACGCCTCCTTTGCGCGCAAGATGCCGCACGCCGGGCGCATCGCTTTTTTGAGCCAGTCCGGCGCCCTGTGCACCGCCGTGCTCGATTATGCCCGCGACAAGCACATCGGGTTTTCGAAGTTCGTCAGTTTCGGCAACAAGGCGGGGGTTACCGAGATCGAACTCTTGGAGTACCTGCACCAGGACGCCGGCACCGAGGTGATCCTTCTGTACCTGGAGGAACTCCGCGAGGTGCGGCGGCTGATGGAGGCTGCGCTGCGGGTGGCTCGCGGCCAGCCGCCCAAGCCCATCCTGGCCATCAAGGCCGGCCGCACCCCCCAGGGCGCCGCTGCGGCGGCCAGCCACACCGGCTCGCTGGCGGCCGAGGATGCCATCTGCGAGGCCGTCTTCCGCGAGGCGGGCATCGTGCGGGTCGAGAGCATCGACGAGCTGTTCAACATCGCCGTGCTGTATGCCCAGCAGCCGCTGCCCGCGGGCAAGCGATTGGGCATCGTCACCAACGCGGGCGGCCCGGGCGTGATGGCGGCCGACGCCGCGGTGCGCCTGGGACTGGAACTGCCGCCGCTTGCACCCGCCACCCAAGAGGCGCTGCGCAAGGCGCTGCCGCCGACGGCCAACGTGAAGAACCCGATCGATGTCATCGGCGATGCCCGCGCCGACCGGTACGGCCTGGCCTTGCGCCATGTCCTGGCCGACCCCGGCATCGACCAGGTCCTGGTGATCCTCACCCCGCAGTCGATGACCGATATCGGCGGCATTGCCGAGAGCATCTGCCGGCTGGCGGCGGAGCAAGGGGCAGCGGCAGGCGGGCAGGCGTTGCCGGCCCGGAAGCCCATCGCCTGTTCCTTCATGGGGGCCGAGGACGTTGCCGAGGGCGTGCGGATTCTCCAGCAGGCCGGCATCCCGCATTACATCCTTCCCGAATGGGCGTGCCGGGCCATGGCCGGCGTGCAGCAAATCCTGCGGTTTCGCGCAGAAGCAATCGACCGGCCGCGGCCGCCAAGCGTGGACCACCAGGCCGCCCGCCAGGTGCTGGCCGCGGCCCCGGCCGGCTATCTGACCGAGGATGAAGCGCTCCGCGTGTTAGCGGCCTACGGCCTGCCGGTGCCTGCCTGGCAGCTTTGCCGCTCGGCGGACGAAGCCGTAGCCTGGGCCGAGGCCCACGGCTATCCCGTCACCCTGCGCGTGGCCAGCCGGCAGATCGTCCACAAGTCCGAAGTCCAGGGCGTGGCGCTGGACCTGGACGATGCCGGGGCCGTGCGCGACGCCTTCCAGGCCATCCAGCGCCGCGTGGCGGAAAGGCGGCCCGATGCGGAAATCGCCGGCCTGGTCGTGCGGCGCATGATCCCGGCCGGCTACGAACTGATCGTCGGTGCCAAACGGAACCCGGTGTTCGGGTCGGTCGTGATGTTCGGGCTGGGCGGGGTGCTGGTCGAACTCTTGGGCGAGGTCAGCTTCGCCCTGGCCCCCCTGGGGCCGATCGCCGCCGGGCGCCTGATCCGCCGCGTGCGGGCCGCACGCCTCTTGGAAGGATTCCGGGGCCAGCCACCCGCCGATATCGAGGCCATCGCCGACTGCATCGTGCGTGTCGGCCAACTGGTGGCCGATTTCCCGCGAATCGCCGAACTCGACATCAACCCTCTGCTGGTCTCGCCGCCGCCGGTTGGCCACCAGGTGGCCGATGCCCGCATTCGGCTGGCATGAAAGTTCTCTGGGTGCGGCGGGCCATTTCCTTCCCTCCGGCAAGCGAACTCCCGTGGACTCCAACTCCGAGGATGCCATGAACCGAGAAGAGATCGAACAACGGGTCAAAAAGGTCATCTGCCGCGTGTTGAAGATCGACTCGGGTATGATCGAACCATCGAGCCATTTCGTATTCGACCTGGGGGCCGAGAGCACCCAGTCGGTCGAACTGGTGGCCGCGTTCGAACAAGAGTTCGACATCGAATTGGAGGACGACGCCGCCTTGGCTGTGAAAACCGTGGGCGAGGCCGTGGATTTCATCGCCCAACGGGTGGCGTGACTCGCCTGGGCACTTCGGGTGGGCTGGGGCACGGTCTTCCGGCCGTGCCCCCCAAGCCCGGGCAGTTGTGGGATGCCACCCTTCGTGCAACCGCGGCGGAATTGCCGTGCCGTGCGCCGTTGCGATTTTGGGCGTCCTCCACGCCCCCCGGCAATTCCACCTGTCTCACTGCATCCGAGCAACCCAACCTACGGGGTGATCGCCCGCAGCAGATTGCGTAGCGGTTGGCCCTCGACGTACACCTTGGGTTTGACCCACACCCGTGGCCCCACAGCAACGGGCTGCGCGGCGTAGGCCGCTGGATATACGGCCGCGGGCACCGGGCTGTAGGCCACCGTGGGTTGCACGTAGTTGACCGTAACCGCCGGACGATAGGTTACCGCCATCGGGGCATAGGCAGCGGGCGCATAGGCAGCAGTGTAAGGCGCCGGTTGCAAGGCCGCCGACCGGCACCCCGGGCCCGTCCATCCTGTGGGAACGCCCGCGGTTTGCCCCGCGGCATACACGGTCACCAGCCCGGTCGATACCGGGGTGCCATACGTTGTGTAGGCGGCCGGTGCGGGGCTTTGGCTTGGGCTGTAGGGGCCGGCCAGGGCCAGCCAGTCCTGTGCTCGGGCGGCCGAGGTTCCCAGCACGGCAGTAACCAACCCGATCGCGATTCGCCCGATGCGCTTCATCGTCTTGTTCCTTTCCGCAAGATCGAGGGGCGGACTGCCGCGGTACACTCGGGCATGTTGGATCCGTCCGCTCGTTCAGAATATTGCCCCGGTGCAACGCTCGTGCCGCAACGCAGTTTGCCGGCCTGATTGGCCTGATTCAGCCCCGGGGGGCCCGCGGCATTTGTTGCGATGGCCGCAGCCGTAAAGCAGTGCCAAGCGGCGCCCTCGACCGGGGCTTGGAGCGAGGCTTGGGACGCTATCTTGGAGCGGAAGAAGGCGCGCCATTCGCCTGTTCGTGGCTAGATGTTCGTCGGCCGTGTGCGAGGCGACGGCCGGCTGTGTATCGGTTTGACTGCGCATGTATCCATTATGCGGCGCCATCTGCCACTGGAAGCAAATCGCCAGCGGCGACTCGCCAGCCAGCGCATCAAGCACGCGTCACAGTAGCCACCCTAGATGACCTATCTTGCCCCGCTTATTGGCCGAAGAAGCCAAGCATGCCAAAACCCATCTCGCGGGTGCCCCAATCTTTTCCGCCCGATGCGACTTACAGGCTCACGCTGACCGAGGCGAGCTTGGGAGCGATGCTCGCCACGTCTCGCCGGCTGGTCAAATCGAACACGGCGGCTTGGACTTTTACCACCCGCACCGGCTGGCCCAGTACATCGATCAGGTACTGCACCGCGTCAGGCAGCTCATACTCCCCCCGCGGCGAGGGGCGAATGTTCCGGCAGGCCTCGAAGATTGGCCGGGTGAACCGCCAGCAGTTCATGCTTATCCATAGAGGTCGCGGCAACGAGGCTAGGGTCGCCTCGTCGGGTTTCTCCACAATGCGGGTCAAGCATCCGGCCGAGTCGATCTGCCCCACAGCGAACTGCCGAATCCGTTCGGGGGCGATGTTGCTGTGGGCGAACATGGCCTCGTCCTCAAACAAGGCGGTGGCACAGCCGCTCAGGCGGCGGAGCCTGGCCAGCGCCTCGGGGGGGTAATAATTGTCCGAGTTGATGACCAGGAAGGGGTCGTCTCCGGCGAAGGCCTCGGCAGCAAGCACGGCATCGGCCGTGCCGCGGGGCTCCGGCTGCACGGCGTAGTGGATCGACAGCCGGCTCACCCCCGCTTGGTCATAGTACCGGCGAATGATGTCGTGGTCGGGGGCCACGACCAGGCAGACGTGGTGGTAGCCGGCATCGGCCAGGGCCGAGAGCACGTAGTCCAGAAAAGGCCGGCCCACGGGGATCATTGCCTTAACCCCCATGGCCGCAACGACTTCTTGTGAAGGCTCCAGTGATACCTGCTCGTCCCGCCGCCGCATGCGGGTTCCCAGTCCCCTGGCCAGGATGACGGCTTTTTCCATCGGCACCTCCGGCATGGCAGATACTTTGGTTGCGCCATTGCGGCCCAACTTTCTATCAGCCAATTGTAGCTTACCTGCCGCTGGCTACGGTGTCCGCCCCCCACGTGGTGGGCTCAGTGGCGAGGTAGGCGAATCCGATCCGCCGGCCGCCAGGGCCGTGACGGGATTTCGGTCTCCGGTGGACTGCGGGTTGGCGCCTTCCAGACTGGCCTCCGGCAAACCGACGAAGCCCCGCCCATGCTTCATAGCGGAAGGAGCAGACCGACCAACCGTGCAAGCTGCGACTGTGCATCCCTTGACGACTGGCTTTTGCGCCAGGTATAGAGACCATTTTTCGGCGGGCTGGGTGGCGGCAGGCAGCGGGACCGGCGTGCAGCACCACGGCTTGGGCTCTTGCGCGGCCTGCGGTGCGGCCAGCCCTGGTGCGCCGGTGGCAACCGGCGGGAGGTCTTCCTGTGGACGAAATCCGGCAGCAGTTCCTGGCCGACTTGGGCCGGGCCCAAACCGCTAAAGAGATCGAAGAGGTCCGCATCCGCTACCTTGGGCGCAAGGGGGCCATCACCACATTGTTGAAGAGGACCGATTTCAGCCGCCTTCCGGCCGACCAGCGGCGCGAGCTGGGGCGCAGGCTGAACGAGCTGAAAGCGTTTGCCGAGGAGCAGCTTGCCCGGGCGGCCGAAGCGGCGGCAGACCGGCCGGCCGAGGTGGCCCACGAGCGGCTCGATCTGACGCTGCCGGGCACCAGCCGCCGCCTGGGCGCCATCCATCCCATCGCCCTGGTGCAGATGGAGCTGGAGGATGTCTTCCAGTCGATGGGGTTCATGGTGCTGGGCGGATTCGAGGTGGAGCTGGAATACTACAATTTCGACGCGCTAAACATTCCGCCGGACCACCCGGCCCGCGACATGCAGGATACCTATTGGCTGGCCAACGGGATGCTGCTGCGCACGCATACCTCGGCCAATCAAGTGCGGGCGTTAGAGCGGTTTGGTGCGCCGTTGCGGGCCATCTTCCCCGGCCGCTGCTTCCGTTACGAGGCCATCGATGCCAGCCACGAGAACACCTTCTACCAGCTCGAAGGCCTGATGGTGGACCGGGCGATTTCGGTGGCCAACCTGATCGCGGTCATGAAAGCCCTCTTGGCCCGGATTTTCGGCCGGGAGGTAACGGTCCGCCTGCGCCCGGGCTTCTTCCCGTTCGTCGAGCCGGGTTTCGAACTCGATGTCCAGTGCCTGCTCTGCGGCGGGGCGGGGTGCGGCACGTGCAAACAGAGCGGGTGGATCGAGCTGATTCCGTGCGGCCTGGTCCATCCGCGGGTCTTGGAGTTCGGCCGGGTGGACCCGGCGGTGTACAGCGGGTTCGCTTTCGGCCTGGGGCTGACCCGGATGGCGATGATGAAGTACGGCATTCCGGATATCCGCTTGATGAACGCGGGCGACATCCGGTTCTACGAGCAATTCCCAGCGGCGGTATGAGGCCCGCGGCGCGGCGCGACAGTCCGCCCGGCCCGCCGCACCTTGTTGCGTATTGGAGTTCTTCGTGAAGATTTCGCTGGACTGGCTTTCGGATTTTGTGGACCTGGCCGACCTGCCGCCCGAGCAGATCGCCGACCGCCTGACCCTCTGCATTGCCGAGGTCGAAGGTTTCGAGGTGCTGCGGCGGAGCGTCCGCGGCGTGGTCGTGGGCGAAGTGGTTGCTGCCGAGCCGCTGCCGGCCAGCTACCCGGGCGCCCGCCTGCACCTGGCCGAGGTCGATTGCGGCACCCGGCGGTTCACCACCGTCTGCGGGGCGCCGAACCTCCGTGTGGGGATGAAAGCCCCGTTTGCACCGCCCGGCGCCGTGCTGGCCGGCGGCACGCGGATCGAGGTCTCCGAACTGGCGGGGCACCGCAGCGAGGGGGTGTTGTGCTCGGCCATGGAACTGGGGCTGAGCCGCTGGCACGAAGTCCTTCTGGAATGCCCGCCGGCAATTGCCAACGGCACGCCGCTGGTCCAATACATCCCCGAGCAGGACGTGATCTTCGAGATCGATAACAAGAGCCTGACGCACCGGCCCGACCTGTGGGGCCATTATGGGGTGGCGCGGGAGTTGGCAGCCATTTTCCGCCGGCCCCTGCGGCCGTTGCCGATGGCCGACCTGGCCCCCTACGACCATCTGCCCCCTTACCCGCTGCAAATCGACGACCCCGAGGGGTGCCCGTGCTATGGCTGCATCGAGTTCGAGGTGCCAGCGGCGGCCCCCGCGCCGCTGGTCATCCAGCGCCGGCTGCACGCTTTGGGCCAGCGGACCTTCGGCCTGCTGGTGGACCTGACCAACTATGTGATGTGGGAGTTGGCCCAGCCCACCCACGCCTTCGACGGCCAGCGCGTGCACGCCATCCGCGTCGCCCCCTTGGGCAAGCCTGGGACGTTCACCACGCTGGATGGCCAACAGCGCGCCCTGCTGCCCGACGACTTGCTCATCTGGAACGAGTCGGAACCCGTAGCCCTGGCCGGCATCATGGGCGGCTTGAACAGCGAGGTGCAGCCCTCCACCCAGCGCGTGCTGTTGGAAAGCGCCAACTTCAAGGCCTCGCGCATTCGGCGCACGTCGGTGCGGCTGGACCTCCGCACCGAGTCGGCCCAGCGCTTCGAGAAGAGCCAGCCGCCGGCCAACGTCAAAGCGGGTATCGCCCGCATGCTCCGCCTGATTGACGAGGCCGGCGTGCCTTGCCGCGT
Source organism: Planctomycetaceae bacterium (assembly GCA_037442445.1). Taxonomy (GTDB): domain Bacteria; phylum Planctomycetota; class Planctomycetia; order Pirellulales; family Thermoguttaceae; genus JANLFZ01. Next base: position 6,206 of record JBBIQF010000097.1, on the reverse strand, counting down.
CACCCGCCGATTCACTCTGGCCGGCGACCTCAAGGATGGCTACCGGCCGCTGGACATGCCCCGCCACTGCCTGAGCACCATGGCCGGCCAGGACATCCCGGAAGCCGAAACGCTGGCCATCCTCCACGCCCTGGGCTTTCAGGCCCGGTTCGAGGGGGATCGGCTGCACGTGGGCATTCCGCCGCACCGCAGCGAAAAGGACATCTCCATCCCGGCCGACATCACCGAAGAGGTGCTCCGCATCTACGGCTACGGGCGCATCGAGCCCCGCATGCCGCAGCTCTCGATCGCGCCCCCTTATGTCGAGACCGCCCTGCGGACCGAGCACAAGGCGCGGCGGTTGCTGGCCGGCGCCCACGCCTTCATCGAGGTGCACACCTATGGCTGGTTCGACGACCAGTGGCTGGCTGCCCTCGGCTTTTCCCCCCGCGGCGCCCTGGAGCTCCGCAATCCCAGCGCCCAGCAAAACCGCTTGCTGCGGACCACGCTGCTGCCCAACCTGCTGGCGCTGGTGCGGCCCAACCGGGCACACCGCGAGGCCTTCCGGTTGTTCGAGATCGGCCGGGTGTACTGGGCCGGCCCCGCGCAAGAATGCGTCGAACGCTCGCGGCTGGCCGGCATCAGCTTCCAGAATGCCGACTGGCCCCCGCTGGAAGAGCATTTCCGCAGCATCAAAGGGGCCATCGAGGACCTCGGCCGCTTCCTCAATTGCGGCGATCTGGTGCTGCGAAGCGGGGCGCCGGCCGAGGCGCCCTGGCAAATCCCCTCGCTGTGGGCGAATGTCTGCCGCCAGGACCGGCCCGTGGGTGCCATCGGCGTGCTGGCCGGCCCCATCCTCCAGACCGTCGCCACCCAAGGCCAAGTCGTGTGGTTTGAATTGGAGCTGGAAGAGCTTCAAGGCCCCCTATTCCCCGAGCCGCGCTACACCCCTGTGCCCACCTACCCCAGAAGCTGGCAGGACTTTTCGCTGGTGTGGGACCTGGACCAGGGTTTTGCCCGGCTGGAAGAGCGGCTCAACCGCTTCCATCACCCGCTGGTCCAGCGGCGCGAGTTCTTGGTGCTGTACAAGGGCAAGGGCCTGCCTCCCGGCAAAGGAAGCTACTCGTTCCGCTATTGGATCGGGGCCCAAGACCATACGCTTTCGGGAGAGGAGATCGAACAGTTCCGCAACGCCATGCTCCAGTTCCTTGCGGCCGAGAACATTCCCCTCAGGGTGTAGCCGCAGCGCCACACCGCCGGAAAGCACACACCCTACGATCCTTTGGGGCTGGCCAGGCGGTGCGCGAAGGCATCGGGCTGGGTGGTGAGAACGATTTGCGGGCCGTCGCGGCGCACCGGCTGCCGGCTTTGGACTTGGCCATCCGGGCCCAGGACTTCCAGCTCGGCCGGCTGGGGCGATTTCCAAGGCAAACGGTCCCACCGCAGCACGATTTCGGTGCCGGCAGGGGTTTGTGGCAGGGGGATGACCAACAGGCCGTTTTCCTCGGCCACAAGCCGAACCCCGGCGCAGGTGACCACCGGGCCGAAGTCCACCGGCTTGCCCTGGGGGTTTTGGCGGGCCAGGACCGGATCGGGTTCGGGCTTATGGGGTGTCCACTCTACCGTATTGGCATTGCCGCTTGAGCGTTTGAGCCGCAGCGTGCCCAGGCGGATGCGCCGGGTGCCGTCGTCCGGCCCGGACAGGTTCAGGCGCTGGCCGCTTTCGGGATGATACACCCCGGCCCGAAGTTCCACGGCCTGCTCGGGCGCCAGCGTAGCGGGCAGCACTGCCACCGCGTGCCCGGTGAAGGTGCCTTGCGTCGGGGCATCGAAGCGGCCCGGCGGGTGCGCCGCCTGGAAGAGAATCTCGCCTTCCGCATCGCAGAAGTGCAGGAAAGGCACCCAGCCGGCCGGGATGGGCACATCGGCCTGCCACCGGAAGTCGATCTCCAACCGGCTGCCGGCGCCGCGTACACCGGTGACCGATATGCGGATGGGGAGCTTAGAATCGACCACCTGGCGCCCGTTGACGTACAGGCATTTGGGCGATTGGGCCATCTCGGTGACCAGTCCATCGCGCCGGGCCAGGGCCACGTAGACTTTCCCCTGGCTGGTGGGCACCTCGGCCAGGAAACCGTACGGGGGCAGGGCGTGGCCCGCGACGTTCCAGTCGCTCGTGCCGCGGTTGACCCATACGTTGGCCTGGCCTGACCATACCACGTGCTGCCGATGGAGGTCGCCGCCAGCGTACTCCACGTGTTCGATTTGGCGCAATGCCAACGCCCGCATCAATTCGGCAAGCAGCCAGTACTTCCGGACCACGTCCCGGCCGAAAGCCTGGGAGACCATAGGCGGGTGGCCGGTGAGCACCTCGGTGCTCATGTAGTCGTCGCTGTAGATGCCGTGGAGGCGGGAATCGAGCCCGCCCTCATAGCGGCCGGGGTAGCCGGCCCCGTGCTGAACAAAGCGGTCGTGGTGGGCCGCATCGAACCACGGGGTGCGTTCGGCATCGCCGTAAGGAATGTCCCACACGCACCACGATCCCCAGCGGCTGGCCGTGCCCGGCTTGCCGACGCGCAAATGGTTGGCCTGCGAGCCATCCAGCCAGCCGATGAGCTGGTCGTGGCCGCTTTCCGAAATCTGGGGAGCCCCGTTGCCCAGCAGCTCGCGAATCCAAGCGAAGTGCTCGCCCCAGGTGGTCCGCGTGAACACCCGGTCGAAGAACTGGCCGTCGGCGGTCCAGTAGTCGTACGGCCCGATGCTGGACCACACGTCGATGAAATACGCCGTGGGCCCCATTTCCTTGGCGATTTGCTTCAGATTGCGCTGGAGAAACGGGGCCACGCGGTCGGCCCGGAAGCGGTACGACTGGGCCTTGCGGTGCTCGTTGAGCCACGCCCGGACCGGAGTGCCGTCGGCGTGAAACGCGATGTGCTGCTCGTACGAAAAACCCTCGGCATCGGGGTAGAAGTCGATGTAGTTATCATGCACCGCCACGAGTACGCCGGCCTCTTTGCAGGTGCGGATGAGCGACTGCATGTCGGCCAGCGTGCCCAGATGCGGGTTGGTCGGAAAGATGTCCGGCAGCCGGTAATCGTACCCCCAGCGCTGCCAGTTGTGGACGATGGCCAAGGCGTCGGTCAGCCCATAGCGGAACGACTGGCGGAGCCCGGCGGCCAGGTCCGCATACCGGCCGCCCCACAGGTCGAAGACGAATCGGCCAGCCACGTGCTGCACCCCGCCTGCGGGCTTCAGGCCATTGGCCCGGCGCCACGCCCTGACCGCTTCCCACACGCCGGCATCGGCGATGAACGTCATCGTCTGGGCATGGGGTACGTGGAGCGAGTAGTGGCGGCGCTCGGGTGCGGCCTCGAAATAATCCGGCGGCACATCCACGCCCTGCACCACCGAGGCATTCTCGAAATCGAACCCCACAAACGAGGTGGAAAGCTGGTGGCCGTCGAAGCCCAAACGGAACGCCCCCGGCTGGCGGATCACGTTCCCCTGGCCGGCGTACACCTGGCGAGCCGCCTGGCTCCATGGCCCGGCCGCCACATCCTCCAAGTGGACGTAGAGCCACGGGCGGGGGGCCGGGGTGTTCTCCAGCCAGAATCGGTACCGCAGCACCCCCTGTTCGACCCACAGCCGGCCGAGCAGATCGAAAGGCCCCACCGGGCTTTCGAAGCGGTGCCGCACCCGGAACCCTTCATCGGGCTCTTGGGCAACGTGTTCCAGGACCAGCGGGCAGCGGTCGTCGTCCAGCCGGCTGCCGAGCACCCGCACCTCGAAGCCGCGAAATGCCAGCATCGGGCCCTGCCCCACGAAAGCCACAGTGGCGTCCAATAGGCCCCGCCGGCCGGGCCACACGTGCACCGCAAACTGGCCTTGTTGGCCCACCGCGCCTAACCGGCGCGAGCCGGCCAGCTCCGCAGGCGGAAACGGCAGCGGCTCGGGCGGCTGGCCTGCCCAGAGCGTGGGTTCGGCCCAGAAGCAACTGTCCCAGCCCGTGTTATACTTGGGCCCAGGATGCGACTCGAGTTGCACGCGCACCGTTCGGCCTGCCCAGGGGGTCAAGTCGGCCTGGGCCGGCTGCCACGTCTTCGACGCCGTGTGCCTTTCGAACACCACCTTGCCGGGCTGGTCGGCCGGCGCGTCCCACTCGGCCACGCGCACCCGGAAGGTAACCCCATCGCTGTGCCCCTCCGGCGTCATAGCGTTGGCGAAATCCAGCCGAACCGGCCCTCCCGGCGGCAGCGCAACGGGGTACTCGACCCACACCGTACCCACCAGACCCTTCTGCCAGGGCGGGTGGGCACGAAGGCCGTCGCGGCGCTGGCCAGCAACGACCGGCTGATCGACCATCACCGTGCCGCCGGTCTGCGGCTCGGAGCCCTGCCATCCCAGGGGCATCACCCGCGGGGGCTGGCCAAATACCGCCACCACCACGCGCCGGGCGGCCATCTGCCACAGCGCCAGGCGGCTATTGGGCGCCAGCCGAACGGGCTTCCACGGCAACTCGGGCGTGGCACGTGTCGCCGGAGGAAACGAGGTGGCCACCACCAGGATGGGATGGGCCAGGTGCTCCTGCCCACCCGCCTTGAACCGCACCAGGGCGTGGATGGGGTAATGGGCCGAGTAGCTCCCCGCACCCGCCGTCACGCGGAACTCGGCCGCCGTCTTCCCCTTGCCCGCCACGGTAAGCGGTACCGGCTCGGCCGGTTCGACCCGCCAGCGGTCGATCACTTTCAACTGCACCGCGGCTTGGATGGCCTCCGTCGAGCGGTTCTCGATCACGACGCGGATGGGCACCGGCGTCTCCAGCCGGTCGAGTTCGCTGGGGCCCTCGATGCGGACTTCCAGCGGCCCGGCCGAATCGACCGGCGGATTGTACGCCCAGGCCGTCGGCACCGTGGCCTGGCCCGCGCTGAACAGCACGAGCGCCCATAGACCGCACACGCTTGCGCAAAGCCTCCGGCAACCCGTTGCCGAAGCCCTCGCAGCCCTATTTGTCGTCTTGGTCATCGCAAGCAGCCTTCCAACAGCAACAACCAACAGAAAGGCAGCTTTGTGCTGCCGTGGATCCATGGCCCAGTGGATGGCCCGCCTTGAAGTTATCCGGAAACGGCCGGCACGGCTACCCTTGCCCGCCCGAAGGGACGGGAAGACATCCCGGAGAGCCTCTCCCACCGAAAAACCTCACACACCGGGAAGCCTCTCCCACCAAGAAGCGCTTCGCCCCAGAAATCTCTCGCACGGGGTAGCCTGTTGCAGCGGCCAGCCTGCGGTACCGGATGGGCTCGCACTGGCCCTGGCCGGCGTCCTACCGTTTAGAACCCGCCGGTGGGGCCGCCCCGGGCTTTGGCTTGGCGGGCTTGGATGGCTTGCTAACACGGCCGCCCCAGCGCGACTGGACAGGAACCGTCCGATCCTTATCCACCAGGGCCTGATCGTACACCACACCCGGTTCGATGGGCTGGTGGGCCTTTTCGGCAAGGGCCGCCAATCGGGCCACGATAGCCGGTTCCGACGCGGCCAGGTCGTGTTTCTCCTCGACATCGCGCTGTAGGTCGTACAGTTCCCACGGAGCATTAGGCCGGGGTCGCACCGCCTTCCAGTTGCCCTGACGCACCGCGGTCTGGCCCCCCAATTCCCAGTAAAGGAACTCGTGCTGGGCCTGGGGCCTGCCCGCCGCCTGCGGGCCCAGCAATTCCGGGACGATCGAGATGCCGTCGGTATCCTTGGGGCACTCCGCCCCCGCCAGTTCCGCCAAAGTGGGCAGGATATCGGGGAAATAGCCCAAGTGATGGCTCACCCGGCCAGGGGCGATGTGCCCGGGCCACGGCACAATGAACGGCACGCGCAACCCCCCTTCATACAAATTGCCTTTGGCGCCCCGGAACCGCTTGCCCGTCTTGGGGTCCACATTGGGGGCGAACCAGCCGGCCGGGTGCTGCTCGTCGGCAAAGAACGTGTACCCGCCGTTATCGCCCGAGAAAAACACGATGGTCTTCTCCTCCAGCCCCAGGTCTTTGAGCCGCCGGAGGATCTCGCCCACCTGCCGGTCCACCAGATGGACCATGGCCGCATAGATGCGGGCATCACGCGGGGTGAACATGCCCGCTGGCCACGGCTTGTCCTTGTAGAGCTGCCACGAAGGGTCATCCTCGGGGATGCCCCACTGCCCGTGCGGTGGCGTCCACGGCAGATAGAGGAAGAAGGGGCGGTCT
>JBBIQF010000096.1:0-21623 GCA_037442445.1 Planctomycetaceae bacterium | reverse complement strand
GGCCAGGCCCCAGAACGCCCCTACTGCCCCGAGCGGGTGCACTTCAACTTCCGCTGGTGGTCCGAATACGCCGGCGGCATCATCACCGACTGGGGCCAGCATCACATGGACATCGCCTTCTGGGGCATGGGGGTCGAGGATTCCGGCCCCCTGTGGGTCGAGGGAACCGCCGTCTTCCCCAACGAAGGCAAACCCAACTGCTACGACAACCCTGACCGCTTCTTCGTCAAGATGCTCTTCCCCAACGACGTGGAGCTGTTGTTCTTCGTCGCCCACGACCAGAAATACCGCGAAAGCATCACCCCCCAGGAAGAAGCCCAACTGATCACCCAGACCCAGGCCGACCTGCCCGAAAAGTCGCGCAACGGCATCATGTTCATCGGCGATAAAGGCCGGGTGTTCGTCAATCGCGGCAGGGCGTACGGCAAGCCGGTCGAAGAGCTCAAAGACAATCCCCTGCCCAGCAACGCCATCCGCCTCTACGAAAGCAACGACCACATGGCCAACTTCTTCGACTGCGTGAAAACCCGCAAGCCGCCGGCCGCCACCGTCGATGTGGCCCACCGGGTCATCACCGCCTGCCACCTGGGGAACATCGCCATTCGGCTCAAACGGCGGATCGTCTGGGACGCGGCCAAGGAAGAGATCGTGGGCGACCCGGAGGCCGCCCAATCCATCTACGTCCGCCGGCCCCAGCGTGCCCCCTACCAGATCGTCGTCTGACACCGCGCCCGGTAGGATGCGAGCTTAACCGGCACGGCGCCCCGGGAATGACGAATGGCGAAAGACAAATGCCGAAGGTCGAATGACCCAGCACCAATGACCAAGCACCACGTAGGGTGCGTGCTTGCACGCACGCGCCAGGAGCGACCCGGCGGATTGATCCGGCCGGTGTATCGCGAATGACGAATGTCGAAAGACAAATGCCGAAGGTCGAATGACCAAGCACCAATGACCAAACTGCCAGGGTGCTTACCTGGTCCCCCGGAATGAACGTCTCGGCTTGGTCTTGACCGGCCCGGGCTTTGTGCTCCGTGGCCCCCGCTCCCTGCCCCCTGCCTCTGGCTCGCCGTATCGCTCTAACCGCTTGGTGCACAATGACTTAGCGGATGGGGAGGGATTCGAACCCCCGGTGGGCTTGGGGCCCACAGCAGTTTTCAAGACTGCCGCCTTAGACCGCTCGGCCACCCATCCGGCGCCGGATTTGCGGTGTGGCCCGGCCGGGCTACACCCTTTCTGGTAGTGTACCACTGCCGGGCAGGCGCTCAAGGTTTGGGGGATCTGGCGAATTGGGGTTCGCCCCGAGGCCGTTTCTTGTCCCCCGTTGTGCTCGGCGATCGGTTCGATGGGTGTGGCTGTGGCCCCCGGGGCTGGCCGCAGCTTGCTTGAGCCTTGGCGGGTGGCCTCGGTATACTGCCGCGACCGGTTCGCTTCAAGAGGGTTCTCGCGGTGGACGATGTGGTAACCGCCTCAGGCGGCCAGGTGCGCAAGCAGTGGCTCGGGAAGGTGCTGGGCCTTCCCGCGGTCGAGGTGGCGGTGCTATTTGCCGCTTTCTTTCTCCAAGGGGCCTGGCCGGTGCCGGATGTCAACGAACCCTACTACCTGGGCAAGGCGATTCGGTATTGGCATCCGGAGTGGGCGAAGGGGGATTTTTTTCTGGACACGGCGGACACGCACTGGGTGTTCAATGTGACGTTTGGGTGGGTGTCGCTGCTGATGGGGCCGACGGCGATGGCGTGGACCGGCCGGCTACTGACCTGGGCCCTGTTGGCGTGGGCGTGGCGGCGGATGAGCGTGGCGGTGTTGCCGCGGCCGGGTTGGGCCGTGCTGGCCGGCGTGCTGTTCGCAGCGGGCACGGATTGGTGCCACATGGCGGGCGAATGGCTCATCGGGGGGGTCGAGGCCAAAGGATTTGCCTACGTGTTGGTGCTGCTGGGGCTGGAGGCGTTGGTGCGTGGCCGGTGGCGTGCGGTGTGGGTGCTGTTGGGCGGGGCGGCGTTTTTCCATGTCTTGGTCGGGGGATGGGCGGTCGTAGCCGCCGCGGTGGCCTGGGCGCGCTCTCCAGACCGGCCTGGTGTTCGCTCCATGTTGCCGGGGCTATTGGCGGGCTTTGTGCTTTCGCTGCCTGGGTTGGTCACGGGGCTGCGGCTCGATTGGCATACGCCTGCCGAGGTGGTGGATCTTGGCCGCCGCATTTATGTGTTCCAGCGCCTGGCGCATCATCTGGATTTGGGGCAGTTTCCGTGGTACTACGTGGTGCGGTTTGCGGGGTTGGTGCTGGTGTTTGGGGTGTTTGTGCGCGGGTCGCGGAGGTGGGAGGAAGCCGAGGGGGCCAGCGCAGGGCCCGAGGCCTCTGCGGGAGATGCGGCGCCGGGGGCTGCCGTGGTAAGCCGTGGTTGGGCCGCCGGGTCCGAGTTGGCCGCGGGCCGGCAACGCCTGGTGCAATTTGTGGTCGGCGCGCTGGGGATTGCCCTGGTTGGGGCGGGGATCAATATGCTGGCGCCCTGGAATCGTTCGCTTGCGGCGTCGCTGTTGCGTTTTTACTGGTATCGGCTGGCCGATGTGGCGGTGCCGCTGGGGGCGGCCATGTTTTTCGCGGTGCTAGTGGCAGAACTTCGGCGGGTGGGCCAGCGGTGGTGGCGTGGGCTGGCGGCGGTGGGGATCGCGGCGGCGGTGTTGCACGTGGGACAGTATGCGGTTCGGCGGCCGTGGCCGACGCCGCCCCGCGCTGACCGGGGCGTGAGCTATGTGTCGTGGCGGCTGGCGTGCAAGTGGGTGGTCGAGTCGGGCAAGATACCGCCGGACGCACGCTTTCTGACGCCGCGGCAATCGCAGACGTTTCGCTGGTACACGGGCCGGGCCGAGGTGGCCACCTGGAAGGATATCCCCCAGGACGCGGCCTCGATCGTCCAATGGTGGCGGCGGCTGCGGGAGTTGCACGGCACCCGGCGGCGCGACCCCCAGCGGATGTGGCGCCGGTCGCTCTTGGAACTCGGACCGCAACGCCTGCGGCGCCTGGCCGAGAAGTACCAGGCCCAGTATGTGCTTTTGGAATACCGCCCCGATGGGCCGATCAAGGCCAAGCCGTTGTATCACAATCGGTGGTACGCCATCTACCAGACCAGCGAGCTTCAGTAGCGGCCGGGCGGGCACGGCAGGGAGGTCGGACCCAGGTTGCACCTCGGCGGACAGCCCGGTGGTGTTTTCGCTAATGCGCCGGCTGCGTGCAGCCGATAATAGGAAGTCCTGGTGTGGCGGCCAACCTCAGCCGCGGCCGGCCTCTCGGCCCATGCGAGGCGACTTCCCCGGCCAAGCCGCGGCGTTGGCCCAACCCCTTCGGCAGCACTTCCCTGTGGTTTCTTAGACCAGAATCCGTAGCACGGAGCTTCTCGGTGATGGGAGATGTGTGGCGGGTGGCGTGCGGGGCGGCGATGGCAATGGTGGTCGTGGCTGCCGGAGTGGCTTTGGCGGGCCGGCCGGGCCCCGCGGCCAAACTGCGTGCGTACCGGGGGGCAGATCCGGCCACATGGCACTACTATTATCAAGCCTACCCGGGCCCCGGAGCAGTGCCGTATCCGAACGTGCGCCCTGGCGTGGGGCCCCGGCCGTGGTTCGGCCAGGCCATGGGTGCCCCCACGTTCCAATACGGCTACTTTGGTGCACAGCGGCACGCACAATACTGGTCGCACACCGGGTACTACGGCGAGTACCACGAGTGTGGCCACTGAGGGCGGCATACTCCCGCACAGCCGTTCATTCGCTGGCCACTCTACCGGACATTAAGCGTTCCTGCTCGTAGGGGTAGCTCCTTGCCCAGAGCTTGGCCGCGAGCTAGGAGCAAAGCGGACGGCTCCCCCCCCAATTTTGTGGCATCGTTCATCTCACTATCGGGTGGAAACCATGGTGCGGTTGTAGGTTTTACCGGTGCCGGGCCACTACCCGGGGTCAGTTCGGGCGGGTACAATGGGCGGGCAAATGGCGTCGCGGCCAGGGTGGAGAAGACACCATGGTAGCCCGTAAGGGGGTAAACCGTTACCCGCGACCGGGCGAGCGGCTCGCGCCCAGCACGCTCTTTTCTGCTTTGCTCGAGCCGGCTCCTCCTGATCTTGTTGCAGGTACGGCACTCGAAGGTTGTCGTTTGTGTGATCTGGACGAAACGGTTTGGGAGAAGTTGCCGCGCGAGGCGATCCTTGCGCTGGCCGAGGTGGTCATTGCGCGCGTGGCCAGTGCGTGCATGCGCAAGGCATTGCAGAGCCGCCGTCTTCCGCGGCCGCCTGCGGGTCTGAAGCTGGAGCAGTTCGGGCTGGAGACGCGGACGTTCCGCTGCCTGGCCGCGGCAGGCTATCGAGCGCATCCCGAGCGTTTGGGCGACCGCACCATCGGCGAGTTGCTGGCTTTGCGTTCTTTTGGGGCGCGGTGCCTGGTGGACCTGCTCAGCGCGGTCGAGGCGCTTTCGCGGGGAGGGCGGCGGCTGAACCCGGAGCTGACCGCCGAGGCCGAACTGCTGGCCGCCCTGCCCGGCGCGGCGCTGGCCCACGCCGATGACCCGCGTTTTGGCGGGTTGATTGTGGAGGTGGACGATGGGGCGGCCACAGCCCAGCAACTGGCCCAGCGGCTGCTGGCCCGCACCTGCGAGCCGCCCGATGCCGCGGACCTCCTCGAACGGGTCCGCGAGCTGCGCCGCCGGTTGGAGGCTTTGGCCTTAGGGACGTTGGAAGACGAACTGATCCAGGTTTTTGCCAGTGCCGGTTCGCCCCGCAACCGCGAGATATTGATCAGCTATTACGGGTGGAAAGACGGCCGGACGCACACCCTGGCCGAAATCGGCGCTCGCTACGGCATGACCCGCGAGCGGACCCGGCAGATCTGTGCGAAGCTGGTCAGGCGCAAGGACCCCCGGCAGATCCTGGCCCCGGTGTTGGACCGGACGCTGGGCGTGGTGGCCGAGCGGCTGCACCCGCGCCATCTGCTGCTGGATTCGGCCGATCGCCTGGAAGCCGAGCTGCGCGACGCGGGGCTGACGCGTGTGGGACTGGGGCTAACGAACCTTCAAGTCGCCGCGCGGCTGCTTGGCCGGGAGGTGCCGTTCGTGGTGGTGGGGGTGGACGGGCGGCGTTTGGCAGTGCGCCCCGGGGAGGAACGCATCCCGCCGGCCGTCGCCGAGGCGGCCCGCAAACAGATTTTCTACCGCGGCGTGACGACCGTGGCGCAGGTGGGCGCCGCGGTCAGTGCACGTTTCAAGACCGCCGTGCCGGAAGCCCTGGTGGTCGAAACGGTGCAGTTGATGGAGGGTTTTGGGTGGCTGGACCGCGCGGAAGGGTGGTTTCACCTAGCCAACCAGACCCGGCACGGCTTGCCTAAAGCGATCGAGAAGACCCTGGCCGTGGCCGGGCGCCTGGGGATCGACCAACTGTCGGCCGCCATCGCCCGCAACCGCCGGTTGTGGAAGACGCCGGTGCCGCCCGCGGTGCTCTTGGAGTTCTGCCGGCACATTGCGGGGCTGCGGATCGAAGGTTCGTGTGTGATTGCGGATCCGCCGCTTTCATGGGCCGACGCCCTCACCGGGGTCGAGGCGGAGTTGGTTCGCATTCTGCGGGAGCACGGGCCGATCATGGAGCGAGGAGTATTGGAAGACCTCTGCGTGGCCCAGGGGATCAACCGGTTCAGCTTCAACGCGTTTCTGGCCACGTCGCCGGTCATTGCCCAGTACGGGCCCAGCGTGTACGGCCTGGTGGGGGCGGACATCGCGCCGGCCGCGGTCCAGGCGATGGTCGAAAAGCAGCGCGCCCAGCGCGCCGCCATTCGGGTGCTGGAAGACCATGGGCAGACCGAGGATGGCCGTATCTGGCTGGGATACCGGCTTTCCAAGGCGGCCAGCACCTATGCGGTGATCACGGTGCCGGCGGCGCTGAAGGACGTGGTGACGGGGAAGTTCGAGTTGCTATCGGCCGACGGGCGCCACGTGGGGACCCTTGCGGCCCGGGAGGGGCGGGCGTGGGGCTTGGGGGCCTTCTTGCGCCAGCAAGGCGCCCAGGTCGATAATTACGTGCGGTTGACATTCGACCTAAAGGCCCGGCAAGCGGTGGTGACGATCGACGGAGTATGAAGCCGCCGCGGGGGCCGGCTGGGGGGCTGCCCGGCGGCTCCAGGGCGCCTCGAGGCCGTATGGGTTCGATGCGTGGCGAATGCGACCGGCCTGGCCCGTTTCGTGACGGCCGGCGGCGGGTGATGGCGGTGTGCCGGCGGTTGCGGGCGTGCTACGGGCCCGTGGAGCCGCCTCCGCAGGGACCGCTGCTGGACGAGCTGATCGCCACGATTCTGTCGCAGAACACGGCGGACAAGAACAGCGGCCCGGCGTTCGACGAACTGTGCCGACGGTTCGGCAGTTGGGAAGCGGTGCGCGCGGCGCCGGCTGGCCGGATCGCGGCGGCCATTCGCCGGGCCGGGCTGGCCCGCGTCAAAGCCCCGCGGATCAAGGCCATCCTCCAGCGCCTCTACGCCGAGCGCGGCGAGCTGTCGCTGGAGTTTCTGCGCCACTGGCCGGCCCCGGCCGCCATGGACTATCTGACCCGGTTCCCCGGCGTGGGCCCCAAGACCGCGGCGTGCGTGCTGTTGTTCGCGTGCGGGCAGCCGGTGCTGCCTGTGGACACGCATGTGCATCGGGTCAGCCAGCGCCTGGGTCTGATCGGGCCGCACGTGACGGCCGCCGCTGCGCATCGGGTACTCGGCCAGCTTGTGCCCCGCGATCACGTGCTGGAGTTCCACATCCAGATGATCCGCCATGGGCGGGCGCGGTGCCGTGCCCGCTCGCCGCGATGTTCGGACTGCGCGCTACGCGAGATGTGCCCCTTTGGCATCTCCGGCCAGGGGGCACGGCCGGCCCGCGGCACGGGCGCATGAAAGGCAGCGCCCGGCGGCAGGCATGATTGCCCCGGGCATCGCTGCGCTTGGGCTGGGGCCCACTGCGGCTGGGGTATGCCCTGGGGGGTTACACCAGTGGCGGCAGCTCGTAACCTTTGCGGCGTGGGCGGTCCAATAGCCGGTTGGCCTCGTCGCAGTTGGTGAAGCGCTCGGCCACGGGGTCCCAGCGCAGGACTTCGCCCACCCGGCCCACGTCGCGGACGATGTTCACCAGGTAGCACAGCGTGGTGGCCCGCTGGCCGATCTCGATGTCCGCGTTGCAGGGCTTGCGGCTCTTGATGCAGTCGATCCAGTTTTCGATGTGGTAGGCGGTTTCGGGCCGTTTGTTGGGGCCGGGGTTGTCTTTGGACCGGGCGATCTCCTTGGGATTACTGGCGATCTTGTTGCGGTTGATCTCGAGTTTGCCTTTTTCGCCCACGAAGATCGCGCCCAGGCCCGGGCCGCGGTCGCCATCCAGGTGGAGTTTCAAGAGCGTGCCGCTAGCGAACTTCATGGTCACCTTGGCCCGGGGGCCGACCAGCTTGGCCATGCCGTGATAATCGGTGCCGGTGTCGATGTCGCCGGTCTCGCCGATCACGACGCCGCCGACGGTCTGGCGGGGGAGGAAGCGGCCGGTCTCGCGCACGGCCACGGGTTCTTCCAGCACGACTTCCACCGGGCCGGTGTCGTCGGTGCCCAAGGCCCGGTTCACCTGGTCGTAGGAGTGCGTGCCCCAGCCGGTCACGCCGAAGCACAGGCCGCCGCCATCGTAATCCCACCATCGGGCCCAGCCGTGGTGAAGCGCGGACTCGTAGGGGCGGAGTTCGGCCTGGTTGGTCCACACGTCCCACCACCGCTCGACCGGCCCTTTGAGGTCCTTGCTGGAGGTCTTCGTCCAGCGTTCGGGGCCCACGAAGTTGGGGGCGATGACTTCTTTGATCTTGCCCAAAGCGCCGTTTTTGACCAGGTCGCTGGCCCAGTTGTTGATGGGCATGGAGCGCTGCTGGGTGCCGACCTGGGTCACCCGCTTGTACTTTCGGGCCGCGTTGACCATGTACCGCCCTTCGGCAATGGTCAGGCACATGGGCTTTTCGATGTACACGTCCATGCCCATCTGCATGGCGATGACGGTGATCCAGGCGCGGGCATGGGTGGTGGTTTCGACCATCACGGCGTCGAGGTCTTCCTTTTCGATCATCTGGCGGAAGTCCTCGTAGCAGCCCCATTTGGCGCCGCCGGAGAGTTCCTGGACATAGGCGACGGCCCGGCGGAACTCGCAATCGGCGGCGGCCACCACGCGGAAAGCGGGGATATCGGCCCCTTCGCGAATGAGGCGGGCCCGGCCGCCGCAACCGATGACCCCCACCCGCACCGTCTCGCTGGGGGGCGCCCCCTCACGCCCAAGGACACTCGCAGGGACCACTAGCGGGACCGCCGCCACGGCAGAAGCCTTCAGCATGTCGCGCCGCGTGCATCGTGATCGAGACATCTCGTGTAGCCTCCCAAATGAGTTCCAGGGCCGGCACCTCGGCCGGGGCCCAGCCTTCGCATCGCTCCCGATTGTCGCACCGAGTGGTGCCGGCTGTCAACCGTGCAGATGGGGGCCGGGCGCCATCGCGCACACGCCCAGAGCTACGAGCCGGGGGCGTCAGCCCCCGGTGCGGCCCGAACCCCACATTGGCCTCCCATCCCAGACGCAAAGAAGGGCGCCGGACGCAACAAGCGCGTCCCTCCAGGCACGCTTGCCGGACGCGACGGAGCCATGGATGAGACAGAGCGCGTCCCTCCAGGCACGCCTATGGCCACCGCCGGCTCGTTCGGGTAGCCGGCCCGGCCATGTTACGCCCTCCCGGCGCCCGATGCTCGATGCGGGGAACGCAAAACCCAGGCAATGCCGTCGCCGCCCCTTGACATCCGCCCGGCCATGGCGCACACAGAACAAACCGTCCTTCAGGG
Organism: Planctomycetaceae bacterium; assembly: GCA_037442445.1. Taxonomy (GTDB): domain Bacteria; phylum Planctomycetota; class Planctomycetia; order Pirellulales; family Thermoguttaceae; genus JANLFZ01. The sequence goes on along the minus strand of JBBIQF010000096.1, from coordinate 12,767 downwards.
CCGGCCCGCAACCGCCGGCACACCATCGGCGACTCCGCGGCCGGCAAGGTACAGCGTGTTCGAGGGCCGAACGATCCAGCCATAGGAGCCAAACTGTGCACTCCACCACTTTGGGCTTGCGATGCCGTGTGATGTTGGCAGCGATGGTCCTGGCCGCGGCGAGCCAGGCTGCCCTTGGGGCAGAACCCCGGGTGGAACTTCGGGCCGGGGCGGCCGCCGTCAACATTACGCCCCCCTTGGGAATCGGCATGGCCGGCTACTATCATCCCCGAGGTGCCCGCGGAACGCATGACGATCTGTTCGCCAAGGCGATCGTGCTCCAGTGCGGGCAAGAGCGGGCAGCGCTGGTGGGGTTGGATTTGATCTCCACCACCGCCCCCATGGTCGAGGCGTCGCGCCAGGCGATCGAGAAGGCCACGGGCATTCCGGGGCGCAATGTGATGCTCAGCGCCACGCACGCCCACACAGGCCCGGTGCTTGCGCACCGTGGCCGCCGCGAGGCCGACCTGGGGGCCAAGGCCGACCTGGCCCAACAGTACTCGGCCCAGTTGCCCGGGAAGATCGCCGAGTGCGTCCGCCTGGCCGCCAGCCGGCTGGAACCCGCCAAGGTCCTGGCGGCCATCGGCCGCGAAGAACACCTCAGCTACAACCGCCGCTTCCACATGAAGGACGGTACTGTGGGGTGGAACCCAGGCAAGCGGAATCCCAACATTGTTCGCCCGGCGGGGCCCATCGACCCCGAGGTGGGCGTGCTGCTGTTCGAGACAGCGGCCGGCAAGCCCCGGCCACGCCCCCTGGCTACCTACGTCAACTTCGCCATGCACCCGGATACCGTGGGGGGAGAGTTCTTTTCGGCCGACTATCCCGGCGTGTTGGCCCGCCGATTGGCCGAATACAAAGGCCCGGACATGGTCACCCTGTTCGCCAACGGGGCGTGCGGCAATCTGAACCACATCGACGTCACCTGGGCCGAGCCTCAAAAAGGCCCCGAGGAGGCTGCCCGCATCGGCACCATTCTCGCTGCGGCGGTCTTTCAAACGTACAAGCAACTTGCGCCGGTGGCGCCGGGCCCGCTCCGCTCGCGCTGCAAACGCGTCGAACTGCCGCTTGCCCCGATCACCCCCGAGGATGTCAAAAAGGCCGAAGCGACGCTGGCCAAGCTCGCCAAGAAGGAAACCGTCCCCTTCCTCGAACAGGTGCAGGCGTACAAGGTGCTGGACATCGCCGGCCGCCAGGGCAAACCCCTGGAAGTCGAAGTCCAGGTGATCGCCTTGGGCCGCGATGTGGCCTGGGTCAGCCTGCCCGGCGAGATCTTCGTGGAACTAGGGCTGGCCATCAAGAAAGCCTCGCCCTTCCGATACACGATGATCGCCGAACTGGCCAACGGCTCGATCGGCTATGTGCCCAACCGGCCGGCCTATGCCGAGGGCAATTATGAGGTCGTCAGCGCCCGGTGTGCTGAAGGCTCCGGCGAGCTTTTGGTCCAGACCGCTTTGGGGGTGCTGGAAGAACTTGCGCGCCTCTGGTAACCGTTCACGGGCCGGGATGTCACCGGGCAACACGCAATGCCTCGGCCACGACAGAGCGTGGCCCTCCACCTTGGAGGGACGCGCTCCGTCGCGTCCGCCGCGCTCCGATACTCGGCGGACCGCCCACGCGCCTTCCCTTGAAAACCCCCGGGGCCGTGAACGGTTACCGCCTCTGAGGCGCCATAACGCGGCCGGTTGCACCCGCAGTAGCAGGGAGCACGGAGCAGGGAGCCGGGACGCAGGAGCGGGGAGCACGGAGCAGGGAGCACCGCGCTGGCAGCGCGGAGCAGGCTTGAACGCCCTCCACCATCATGTCCAGCGGAACCACCGCAGGGCCAGCACGAAGGTGGCTGCGGCCCACAGGGTGACTACGGCCATCTCGGGGGCCACGCCCACGAGGCCCACTCCCTCGAGCATCACCTTGCGCATCGCATTCAATAGCGGCGTCAGGGGCAAGAGCAGCAGAGCGGGCTGGACGGCCTCGGGAAACCGCTCGGTGGAAAAGAATATCCCCGATCCGATGTACATGGGCAGCATCACCGCATTCATCAGGCCGGAAACGGCCTCGATGGTGCGGGCCCGGCTGGCCACCAGCAGTCCAATCCCCGAGAACTGAAGCGACCCCAGCACGATCAGCCCCAAAAGCACCAGGTAGCTGCCGTAGCACGCCACGTCGAACAACAGCCGGGCGCACACCAAAAGTAACAGCGTTTCGGGAATGGTGAACACCAGCCGGCTGAGAATGACCGAGGCCAGGAAATGGCTGCGGGGCATGGGGGTGGCTACGTAGCGTTTCAAGAGCTTGCGGATGCGCATATCGACGATGGCGTAGCCCACGCCCCACAGGCCGCCCCCCATCAGCCCCATGCCAATCAGGCCCGGAACGAGGAAGTCGATGTAGCGCCCGCCGGGTTCGGTTGCGGGGCGATCGGCGGCGGCGATGCGATCCTCGCGGCCGGCAGCTCTTTGCAGACGATCATCGGCGGCGGTGCGGGCCAGCACGCTTTCGGGCCGGGTGGCGTCATAGGCGTATTGCAGCCGCCCCGTGCTGCCGGCGGGGGTTTCGATCACCAGGTCGGCCCGGCCGGTGCGGAGAGCCAGCCGGGCCCGGTCTTCCGGCTGCACCTGGACGCGGAACCGGGGGTCGGCCGACAAGGCCGCGGCGATTTCCGAGGCCTGGGGCCCGGCCACCACCGCCACGCGGAGCGTCTCGACCGGCCGATTGCGAAACGCCACCCCCAGCGCCACCATCAGGCACAGCGGGAAGATATAGACCCAGAAGATGGCCTCCGGCTCGCGGATGAACTCGCGGAGCCGAGCCGCCACAAGCCCAAAAAGGGGATGATAACGCCGCACAGGGTGGTCCGGGGGCGATCGGCTCATGGCCGCATTTCCTCGGGTTCGGCTGGCTCGAGCTGGCGGCCGGTCAGGGCCACGAACACGTCGTCCAGGCTGGCGTGGCGGGTGACCAGACTGGCCAGGTTCCAGCCCCGGTGCCCCAGCCAATCCAATAGCGCCGGCAGCACCACGTGCGGCTCGGTAACCGAAAGGCGAACGCTCCCCTGTTCGTATCGGCAGCCGGTCACGGCGGGCAGGGCCTTCCAGGTCTCCGGGGGGACGGCGGCGGCCTGTCCATCGGCCAGCGAGAACTCCACCACATGCTGCCCGCCCAGCCGGGCGATGAGTTCTCGGGGAGGCCCCTGGGCGATGACGCGGCCGCGGTCCACGATGGCCACCCGGTCGCAAAGCCGTTCCGCCTCATCCATGTAGTGCGTGGTCAGGATGGTGGTTCGCCCTTGGCGGCGGCACTCCAGGAGGATTTCCCAGAGCTGGCGGCGCGAGTGGGGGTCCAAGCCTGTGGTCGGCTCGTCGAGGAACAGGAGTTCGGGGTCGCCGACCAGGGCCACGGCCACGGCCAGGCGCTGCTTCTGGCCGCCGGAAAGCTTCTTGATCCACGTATGGGTCTTTTCTTCCAGGCCCACGCGGGCGATGGCTTCCTCGGGTTCGAGCCCCCGGCGGTAAAAACTGCGGAACAAACACAGCGTCTCGCGGACCGTCAGTTTCTCGGAGAACTGGGTCTCCTGGAGCGAGATGCCGATGCGTTGGCGGATGGCCTGGGGCCGCTCGGACCAGCGGAGCCCAAGCACTTCGACCTGCCCGGCCGTGGGCGCCAACAGCCCCTCGAGGATCTCGATGGTGGTGGTCTTGCCCGCCCCATTGGGGCCGAGCACGCCAAAACATTCGCCCTCCTCGACGGCCAGGTCGATGCCGCGCACGGCCTCGACCGGGGGCCGGCCCGGGTAGGTCTTTTTCAAGCCTTCGCAACGGATCGCAAGCGCCAAATGCACGCCTCCACGCCGCACCCGCCCGGCCCGGGCCCCTAGCGCTGGGGCCCTGCCCACTGGCCCCCGAGCCTGCGGCCCAGCCAGGCACCCGGCCAGCCGGACTCCTCCCGGGGATTTTACAAGTACTCGGCAAAAAGTTCCCGGGACGGCCGGGGAATGACTACCTGCGAAACCAGCAAACCCCGCTGCCGGACCACCTCGGCCCCGGCCTCGACCCCTGCCCGCACGTCGGCCACGCTGCCGGTCAGAAGGCAGAGCCCTTTGCCGCCCAGGGCCATGGCCACGTGGATCCGAAACACCGTTACCCGGGCCGCTTTGGCCGCCGCATCGGCCGCCTCCAATATGCTCACCCCGCTGAACGATTCGATCACCCCCAACGCACCCTGGTGGTCGCCATCGAGCGTCACCGACTGCCCCAATGCCGGAAATACCGACTCGTGCACGTTGGGGATGACCAGGTGGTCGATGATGGCCTCTCCGGCCGACGCCAGGCCGGTCCGCACCGCCGTCTCGACGTTGCTCACCGGCCCGCCCACCACGATCAGATACTTCCCCGAGCAGATGGTCCGCGCCAGCAACAAATCGACCGCGGCCGATTTGAGCATCGCGTCCTGGACCTCGTAGCCGATGCCAATACTCGACAATTCCACAGCGCCGATCGATCTAGGGCTCATATCGCGGCCGACTCTCGTTAGCGAAACGCAATTGCCATACGGAAAACTCTCAGGGCACGGGCGATGTGGCCGAGGTCCGCGGCACCCATCCTCGGGGCAGGCAACCTGCCGGCGGCCAGCCCCCGCGGACTTCAGGCTTGTCCCGGCCCGCACGCGCGGCGGGTTGAATCACGGAAGCCTCGACGGCGGTCCGCTACCGGTCGCAGCTCAGGGGCGCCGCATGACACTCATCCGCGCTGGATCCACACCACCCCATCCGCGATCCGGATTACCGTCCCATCTACCGATGCGTGCACGGGGGCCCCCAAGGCAGGTTTGCCGTCGCGAACGGGCGGCCGGCCCACCACCTGGCCCCGCGCGACGCGCTGCCCCACCTGCACAACCGGTTCGCAGGGCGCACCAAGGTGCTGTTTCAGGGCGATCCCCACGCGGGATGTTTCGATCAGCCGTGGTTCCAGCGGCCCCTCGTTGGTAAACCGGTCGAGCCCCAATTTGTGAAACAGGCGTTTCATGGGCGCCTTGCGGTTTTCCAAATGCACCTTGGGGCGCTCGGGATTAAACGGCGGATTCTCCCAGCGTTTCTTTTCCGCAGCCAGGCGGCGCTTGTTCTCGGTACAGACGTTCTTGGGATCGAGGTCTTCCGGGCACGAATACAGGCTGCACAGGTTGCATTCGCAGCAGAACTGCGTGCCCCGCACGTTGACCTCGCCCGAGACGTTGAACCCCAGGCTCCGCATGGCCCGGTGCGGTTCGATGGGGTGCCCGAGCAGCCACCGGGGACACAATTCGGTACAAAAGCTGCACTGGTCGCAAGCGCTGCGGCCGATGCGTTGGATCTGCCGCCAGCCCTGCCGGCGCCGGCGTATCACCACGTGGTCCCCCGGCAGGACCACAATGCCGCCGGTGGTCTTGTCCACCAGTGCCGCGGGATTCTCTTGCAACACGCCCATCATCACGCCGCCGACCATGTAATGGGGGTCGGCCGTGGTTGGCCCCCCGGCGGCAGCGACGCACTCGGCCAGCGTGATCCCGACCGGCACCCGAAGGGTCACCGGGCGCGACACCGCGCCCCCCACGGTGAGGTACTTTTCGCACACGGGCTGCCCCTGGGCCAGGGCGATGTTCAAAGCGGTCTCGACATTGATCACCACCGCGCCTACGGCCAGGGGGATAGCCCCCGGCGGCACCACCCGGCCGAGGCAGTCGTACACCAATATCAGCTCGTCGCCCGCCGGATAAGCGTCCCGCAGCGGCACGATCTCCATATTCCGGGCCAGCTTGGGGCGCAGGGCCTCGATCACGTCGCCGTACTTGCCCTTGATGCCCACGATTGCCCGGCTGGCGCCGGTCAGGGCCATGGCGGCGGCTAGCCCGTCCAAAACGGCCTCGCCGTGCTGGCGGAGTATCTCTTTGTCTTTGTGGAGCAGCGGCTCGCACTCGGCCGCGTTCAGCAATACCGTGTCGGCCTTGGCAGCCAGCTTGACATGGGTCGGAAACCCCGCGCCTCCTGCCCCGACGACACCCGCCTCCGCAATATCGGCAACCGAAATGTTTCCCATCACGGCCTCGATCGATGTACAGTCATACCAGTATAGCCTTTACGATCTCCCCCCGCCACGCGCCCAAGATGCCGGGCAGCGCCCCTCGACAGCAAGCGTCCCAACCCGGCCCCACCAAAGCGCCTGGCAAATAGCGGGCCTACCGTAGGGCTTGGCCGGGCACAGCACGCGATGGGGCACCCACGCGACGAGGGCCAGAGGGTGTCCCAGATATGCCACCTGCGGGTTGGGCACGGAGACGCTCAGCGGTAGCAATCCCTGTTAACCCAATGTGGGGTAGCGGCTAGAGAATGGTCCATTGGTGGAGCCAGCGACCCCCGCTACGGACCTGTGCTTGGCGCCGCACCGACACAGATGGGTCGGATGCAGGACGGATCAAGAAGGTCCAATCCCGCCGCGCGGACTACTTGGCGGGAATCTTGCCGGCCGCTTGGAGATAGGCAACCACTTGATCGGCAAGGACTTCGGGCGGATGTTGGCCGCCTTGCAGCACGATTTCCGGGCGCAGCGGCGGCTCGTAGGGGTCGTCGATTCCGGTAAAACCCTTCAGCTCACCCGCACGGGCTTTCTTGTAAAGGCCCTTGGGATCGCGGGCCTCGCATACCTCGATCGGGGTATCGACGAAAACCTCGATGAAGTCGCCCGGGGAGAGGCTCTCTCGCACCCGATCCCGGTCGGCCCGATAGGGACTGATGAACGCGGTGATCGCCACCAAGCCCGCCTCGCAAAAGAGCTTGGCCACCGCCCCGATGCGGCGGATGTTTTCTTCGCGGTCCTCGGCCGAGAACCCTAGCCCAAAGCGCCCGGCGAACTCCTCGGAATGATGCCGCTCGCGGAGCATGGCCGGACTGGCGTTGAGCCCGTGGCGGATGTTGTCGCCATCGAGCACAAAGCTGTGTACCCCTCGGGCGTGGAGTTTATGGTCCACCAGATTAGCGATAGTACTTTTGCCGCAGGCGCTCAGTCCCGTGAACCAGACCACGCAGCCGCGGTGGCCATTGAGCTTTTCGCGCTCCTCGCGCGAGACCGCATGTTCGTGCCAGTGGACCTGGACTTGTCCGGCGTCTTTCATCCCTCGACCTGTGGACGGCATTTTTTGGTTTCACATCCGGCGGCACAGGGGCCCAGGCCGCTAGGCCCAACCCTCCCGACCTGGTCTCTGCGCCGGGTTGGATGATAGCGTGCCCGCCGGGCGGATGACAACCCGCGTTGAGGTTTTTGCGCCATGACAAAGCGCGGGCATCTTGCCAGCAACGCTGACGAGCCGCCGGGCTCATCACGGATGTCCTACCCCGTCCGCTGTGGCCCTGGCCCGTACAATCCCTTCAAGAGCGGCCGGGCTTGGCCGAGCGGTGCCGTCTGATGCCCCCGCTGCATTCCCGATCGCAATCCAATGACGCTTTCCGCCGTGCTGCGAAACGAGGGGGCGGTTTTCCGTCCAGGGCCAGCGGAGTTGCCCCTGCACTTCGGCGACTGGCACGCCGAATACGCCGCGTGGGAAACCAGCGCCTGCGTATTCGATCCCGGCCGGCGCACGCAGATCGAGGTCTTGGGGCCGGACCGTGCGGCCTTCGTTCACCGCCTGTGCACCAACCAGGTGCTGGGACGCCAGCCCGGCAGCGGGTGCGAAGCGTTTTTTCTCGATGCCAAAGGCCACGTGCTGGCCTTTGTGCGCATCTTTGTGGGCGCCGAGAGCCTGTGGCTGGAAACAGCACCCGGGCAGTCCGAGGCGATCGTTGGCCACCTGGCAAAGTACGTGGTTCGTGAGCAGGTGGAGTTCTGCGACCGCAGCCACCTGTGGCACCCGCTGCGAGTGGCGGGGCGCGGGGCGCAGGACCTCTTGGAGCGGCTGTTGGGCGGTAAACCGCCGGACCGGCCCCTGGAGCACGCGCGCGGCCGGTTCGAGGGATTAGAGGTGGCGATCGCCTGCCTCCGGTCGGCAAGCCGGCCGTGCTGGCAACTGGCCGTGCCCCAAGAGTTGGCCGGGCAGCTTTGGTCCTCCCTTCGGCGGGCCGGTGCGATGCCGTGCGGGTGGCTGGCGGCCGAGGCGGTCCGCATCGAGTACGGCGAGCCCGAATATGGCGTGGACATCACGGCCGAGAATCTGCCGCAGGAAGTGGGGCGCAACGCGTCGGCCATCAGCGCGACCAAAGGTTGTTACCTGGGCCAGGAAGTGGTGGCCCGCATCGACTCGCGGGGCCACGTGAACCGCCGGCTGGTGGGACTGGTGTTATCAACCGACCAAGTGCCGGACGTGCCTGCGGAACTGGTGGCCGATGGCCAGTTCGCCGGCCGCATCACGTCGGCCGCGTTTTCGCCAGGTTTGGGGGCGACGGTGGGCCTGGGCTACGTGCGCCGCCAGTATTGGGAGCCGGGCTGCCGCCTGGAATGCCCGTTGGGACCCGTTGAGGTTGCGGCCTTGCCGCTGCGGCCGTAATGCCCGGCATGACCGGTTCCTTGTGCCACCCGCGCGCGGGATAATGAGCCGACGCTCCGTCGTGGCCGGCCAGGCGACTTTTCGCCGGCGCGGGATAATGCCGGGGATTGCGGAGTGCGGCTCCATGCGCGACGAACCCACCAGTAACCCAATTCAGAACGCTGTAGCCGAGCGTGCCGGGGAGGGCGTGATGCTGGCGGCTCGGCTGCACGGCCCGGCAGACCTGCGGATCGAGCGATTGCCCCATCCCGGTGCGCCGGGGCCGGGGCAGGTGCTGCTTCGAGTCTCGGCCGTGGGGGTCTGCGGCAGCGACTTGCACACCTTCCGGCACGCCCGGATTGGCGATACGCGGGTCGAAGGGCCCTTGATTCTGGGGCATGAGTTCGCGGGCGTGGTGGAGCAGGCCGGCCCGGGTGCGGAGGACGGCCGGTTCCGGCCCTTGACGCCGGGAATTCGGGTGGCCGTGGACCCGGCCCAGCCCTGCGGCCGGTGCACTCTGTGCGAGCGCGGCCATCCGAACCTGTGCGAGAACTTGCGCTTCGTGGGCCTTTGGCCCGATCAAGGCGCGATGTGCCAATGGATGCACGTGCCTGGGCGGTGCTGTTTTCCGGTACCCGACGGATGCGACGATGCCGAGGCGGTGATGCTGGAGCCATTGGGCGTGGCGATCCACGCGGTAGACCTGGCCCGGCTGCGGGTCGGCCAGCAGGTAGCTGTGCTGGGGGCAGGCCCCATCGGGCTGTGCATCCTTCAGTTGGCCCGCCTGGCCGGGGCAGCCGCCGTGTACGTGACCGATCGCTTCGACTGGCGTCTGGCCCTGGCCGAGCGCTTGGGGGCCACGGCCGTGTGGAACTGCCGGGCTACCGATCCTGTGGCGGCCATCCAGCGTGCCACGGATAGCCGGGGTGTGGACGTGGCCTTCGAGGCTGCCTGGTGCGACGAATCGCTCGATCAGGCGGCCGAGATGCTTGCCATGGGCGGCCGGCTGATGGTCGTGGGCATCTCGGATAACGACCGCATGGTCCTGGGCCACTCCACTGCCCGGCGCAAAGGGCTTTCGATCCTCATGGTGCGGCGGATGAAGCACACGTATCCCCGGGCCCTGGTGCTGGCCCAACAGCGAAAAGTGGAGTTGCGCTCGCTCGTTACGCACCGCTTTCCATTGGCCCGCGCGGCCGAGGCATTCCGCCTGGCCGCCGACTACGCCGACGGCGTGGTCAAGGCCCTGGTGGATATCGCTGAGTAGACTATGGCTGCCAAGGGGGCCCTGCGGCACGAATCCAGGGCAACTGGGGGTTCGCACAGGTGGCATATAGCCGCCCGGCCAGGGGAACCGATGATCGCCGCCGACCGTTGTTTCGCACAGGCGCCATGGGCCCGCAGCGTGGCCAGGGCCGGAGTGCCCAACCTCCAGACTTACCCAGACTCGCAGTACCACCGAGCTGGCCCATTGTGTCCATTTTAAAAAATCCTCGGCAGGCGGGATTCTCGGTTAATCGGGCAAAACCCCTCGAACCGATACCACCAAACGGAGCCGGGATATTCGGTTCCTTCGACCGTTCTTATAGGGTTCGCTGCGGATGCATCGAAGTCCAATCGCAATGTTGGCGGCAATGGTGGGGCTTTGGGTGGTGGCTGGCTGGCTTGCGGCCCAGGCACCGGCCCAGACGCCGCCGCGGACCAACGCCACATTGCTGGATCGCCTGGAGGGTTTTACCTCGGCCATTTTCGGCGCCCGCGAGAGCCCGCCGACCGCAGCGCGCAGTCCTCGCCCGGCCAGCGGGTCTGCGCCTTCGCGCGTTTCGCCGGCCCCTGGCAGCTTGACACCCAGACCGGCGCGGATCGAGCCGATCCCGGATGCCTCGCCAACGCCGGCACCCAAACCCGATAGCGCAACGGCTGTGGCCCAGCGCAACGCCGGCCAGCCCGCCCCGCCGGCCGAGCCGGCCCCAGCCCCGGCCATTCCGCCATTGCATAAGCGCCTGGCCGTGCTCCGCGAAACCTTGACTTCTACTCCTGCCGAACCATCGGCCGAAACCGACAGCACGGCCAAGGCACCGCTTGCGCCTGCGCTGCCGGCCAATGCGGCGGCCCGCAGCGCCCAGGGCACCGCCGCATCGGCAGGCCCGCGCCTGGCAGACCCGCCTGCTGGCGCCCCTGCCAATACGCCCCCCTTGCCCGGGGCAGTGCCCGCCTTTTCCGGCCCGGCCACGTCCCGGCCCCCCATGGCCGGCCCCGAAATCGTTCCACCATCTGCCGGCGCCTGGAGTGCCGACCGGCTCCGCTCGCTTGGGCCCGACGGGGGCTGGCTCAACCGCCCAAGCCCGGTGCTGGTGGTCGAGACCTTCGGGCCCCGCCGGATCGCCATCCACCAGGAGGCGGCATACGAGTTCATCGTGCGCAACACCGGTGAGGTCGCCGCCCAAAACGTAACCCTATCCATCGCCGTCCCCTCCTGGGTTGAAGTGCTCAAAGCCGAGACCAGCGCCGGCACCACGTCGCCGAGCGCCGGGGCTTCGGGGGGCCAGCTCCAATGGCGTTTGGGCCGGCTGGAGGCCAAGGGCCGCGAAAAACTGACCCTCCGCGTGGCCGCCCGCCAAAGCCGCTCGTTTGACCTCACGCCCACCTGGGAGTGCACGCCCGCCGCGCCTCCGCAGTTGATCGAGGTGCTGGAGCCTCGCCTGGCCGTGATGCTGCACGGCCCGCGCGAAGTCGAGTTCGGCAAGGCTGAACTCTACAAGCTCGAGGTGCAGAACACCGGCACCGGCGATGCCGACAACGTGCGCATCTCGCTGTGGACCCCGGGCCAATCCGCTTCGCAGCCCGCGGCAAGCCATACGTTCGGCAAATTGGCCGCCGGGCAGAAGAAGTCCATCGACGTGGAACTGACCGCCCGCCAGGAAGGCAAGATCGTGCTGGGTATCGAGGCCCGGGGCGACGGCAACCTGCGGGCCGAGAGCACCGAAGAAATCGTCGTGCGCCGGGCCGCGCTCAAACTCGAGATCGAGGCCCCCCGGCTGCAATACGTAGGCACCGAGGCCACATGCCGCGTGCGCCTGCTGAATCCCGGAACCGCCCCGGTGCCCAAGCCGGTGCTGGTGGTCGCGCTGCCAGCGGGAATGCGGTTCGTGTCCAGCCCGCAAGCGCACCAGGCCACCGATTCCAAGATCACCTGGCAGTTGGACGAAGTTCCCGCCGGCGGCCAGACCGTGGTCACCTTCGTGGTTGCGATCACTGCCGCAGGCGCCGGCCGCATCGAGGCCCAATGCACCGCCCAAGGAGGCCTGGCGGCCTCGGCAGCCACGGTGATCCAGGGCGAGGCGACGGCCAGCCTCACGCTGACCGTCGAGGAGCCCGCCGGCCCCGTGGCCGTCGGCAGCGACGCCAACTACGTGATCTCCATCCACAACCGGGGCACGGCTCCGGCCGAGCAAGTCGATGTGGTCATGTACTTCTCCCATGGCATCGAGCCGGTGGCGGCCGAGGGCGCCCGCCACCGTATCGGTCCGGGCCAGGTGGTATTCGATGTGCTTCCGCAAATACCCCCCGGCCAAAGCGTGGCACTGAAAGTCCGCGCCCGGGCCGAGACGGCCGGCAACCCCATTTTCCGCGTCGAAGTCCGCTCTCAGGCCGCCGGTGCCCACCTGGTCCGCGAAGGGACCACGCGATTCTACGGCGAAGGGGCCAAGCCTTCTGCCGTGGCCGCCCCGGCGGCTCCCACCCCGAGCGACCGCCGCACCGCCCGCCACTGAAGCCGCAGGCCGGCCGCTCTGCCCCTCGCGAAGGCCCCGGCCACTGGCATCCCGGCCTGCCGAAACTTCACGGCTGCTTTGCACTCACGCCAAACCCACCCCGTGGCTGGCGTGCGCCCAGAGCTCGCACCCTACGTGGTCTTGGTCATTGCGATTCGGCCATTGGTGCTTCCTTCGACATTCGTCATTTGACTTTCGTCATTCGCCCCTTCCGGCGCGTGCGCGCAAAGCACGCACCCTACCTATGGGTCCGCTTGCCCGGCCGAGGCTGCGGCGAACAATTCCATACCCGCCGCATCTGCCCGGTGCGGGCAAAGGCGGGAAGGAGGTTCCCATGGTTATCCCGACCACTTGCACTTCGGAAGAGCTGACCCAAAAGCGGTGCGCTCCCTGCGAAGGGGGCGTCGCCCGCTACACCCCGGAGCAAGCGCAAGAACAACTGTCCCAGCTCAGTGGCTGGAGCCTGTCGGC
>JBBIQF010000095.1:5597-22371 GCA_037442445.1 Planctomycetaceae bacterium | reverse complement strand
CGTGGCCCTCCACCTTGGAGGGACGCGCTCCGTCGCGTCCGCCGCGCTCCGATACGCGCCGCCCCCGCAGGCTCCTTCCCCTTGGGCATCCGGAGGCCCCGGGCCGTGAACGGTTACGATACGGGTTATCGAAGCGGCTGACCGGTACCGCCCGCAGCGGGGCGTTGCCCACAAGACGTTCCGCGCAAGGCGGGCGGAACAAGGCGTTCCGCACACGGTCACAACAGCAGGTCCAGGCAGCCGGCAGCCAAAAGGCCGATGCTCACCACCGCGTTGACGTGGAAAAAGGCCCGGTTGACCCGCGACAGGTCGTCGGGCCGCACGATGCTGTGCTCGTAAACCAATAGCGCCGCCACCGCCAGCACACCGGCCAGATAGACCTTTCCCAGCGGTTCGTACACCAGGGGCAAGAGCAAGAGCAAAACGACCATTCCCAAGTGGCAGAGCGCTGCCAGTCGCAGCGCGGTCTTTACCCCGAACCGGCCGGGGATGCTGAACAGGTGCATGGCGGCATCGAAGTCGGCGTCCTGGCAGGCGTAGATCATATCGAAGCCGGCCACCCAGAGGAGGACGGCGCCGCCGAGGACCAGCGGGGGCCAGTCGATCCAGCCGCAAATGGCCACCCAGGCCGCCACCGGGGCCAGCATCAACGCCGCCCCCAGCCAGAAGTGGCTGAGCACGGTAAACCGCTTGGCATAGCTATACGAGAAGAGGAAGGCCAGCACCGGCAGCGAAGCATAAAGCGGCAGCGGGTTATGCGGGAGGAACAGCAGCGTGCCGCCCACAAACCCCAACGAGCATGCCAGGGTGAAGGCAACCACCGCGGTCACCCGCAGCTTGCCGGCCGGCAAGTGCCGCGACGCCGTGCGGGGATTGGCGGCATCCAGATGCCGATCGGCCAGCCGGTTGAACGCCATGGCCGCGCTGCGGGCAAACACCATGCACACCACGACGCCCGCCAGGTCCTGAAAGCGGAAAGGCATTGGGGGGACGCTCCGCCGGCCGGCCGACCACGCCATCACCGCCCCCAACAGCGCAAACGGCATGGCGAACAGCGTATGGCTGAAGCGGATCAGTTCCAGGAACTGGCGGAGGGTTCGCATGGCAGGCGGTGGGCAGGCGCAACGTGGCCCTCAGCTTCCCCAGCGGCGGATCAGGTCGTTTTCCACATGCAACTGGTCACAGATGCGGGCGACGATGAAATCCACCAGGTCCTGGATGGAGGTCACGCCGTGGTAGAAGCCGGGCATGGCGGGCAGAATCACCGCCCCCGCCTTGGCCGCCCGCGCCAGATTGCGCAACTGGATGGCCGAAAGCGGCGTTTCGCGAGGCACGAGGATCAGGGGCCGTCGCTCCTTCAAGTGGACCTCGGCCGCCCGCTGGATGAGGTTCGTGCCCGTGCCGTGCACGATCGCGCTGAGGGTGCCGCCCGAGCACGGGCAGATCACCATCCCGTGGGTCACGTACGAGCCGCTGGCAATCGGCGCGTGGAAATCCCGGTAGTGGTGGTACACCACCTGGCCGGGTTCGCCCGTGGCCACCGAAAGCACATTGCTCGATTCGCTAGAAATGCCCGCCAGTTGGCGAATCCGCTGGAGCTTGGGGTCTGCCCGGTTGCCCGAAGGGTCCAAGAGCAGCATGGGCGGGCTGAAATGGTCCAAGTCCACGGCCAGGTCGAGTTCGTGCTTGAGCACGGCCTGGCCGGCAGCGCTGATCGTCAAATGCACGTCGCACCCGGCAGCCAGCAGGACCTCGACCAGGCGGACAGCATAGACGGCGCCGCTGGCGCCGGTGATGGCCACGACGAATCTGCGTTTCATTTGGTCCCCACATACAGCGCGGCGATGCCCCAGGTGAGCCAGTGGCAGGCCGGCTGCTCCAGACCCGCGGCGGCAAGCTCGTGGCAGAGCGCATCGCCCTGGGGAAACTCGCCAACGCTGGCCGGCAAGTAATGGTAAGCGTACTGGCGGTTTCGGGCCAGGGCCTGGCCCACGCGCGGCAAGACATGGCGGAAGTACCAGCCGTACACCGCCCGCACCAGGCGCGGCCGGGGCATGGCGAACTCCAGCACGGCCACTTTGCCGCCGGCCCGGCACACCCGCCCCATCTCCGCAAGCGCCGCGCCGGGATCCTGGACATTGCGCAGGCCAAAGGCCACGCTGACCACTCCGAACGTATTGTCGGCAAAGGGCAGGTGCTGGGCATCGGCTTCGATCAGATGGACCCATGCCCCGGCCCCGGCCTGCCCGAGTTTTTGCCGGGCAATGTCGAGCATGGGCCGGCAGAAGTCGGCCCCCACCACCCGCGTGCGGCGGCCCCCGGCCCGCCAATAGGTTAGCGCCAAATCGGCCGTCCCCGTGCACACATCCAGCACCGGCACGCCTGCCACCGGCGGCACCACGCGCACCGTCCGCCGGCGCCACCAGCGGTCGATCCCGGCCGACAACAGGTGGTTCAACAGGTCGTATCGCCCGGCGATCTCGCCGAACATCTCCCGCACCCGGCGGGGCGATTTATCCACGGGCATGGCGCCGCAAATCGTTTGAAGGGAGTTGGCTGCGGCCTTTGCGACCTCAGCCTGTACCATAGGATACCGAACAGCCGCGTGCAATCCGCATTGGGTTATGCCCATGCCCGCAGGCTGCCCTACGCCTGGGGGATCTTACAGTGGGGCCGGTGGTGGCCGATACTGCACACCAGGCTGCCCTACGCTTGGGGGGATTGTGCCCGCGTGGCGCCAAACGCGGCTTCGCGTTACCAGTGCGAACGGGCCTTTGGCCCGCCAGGCTGGCCATCGTGGCCGGCAAAACCCTCGGCTACAATAGTCCGGACGCTAGGATTGCGTAGGCTATCCCTCTGCGCGCGGCATGTCTGCGCGCAGGACCACGCGGCGGGGCATTGGTGGTTTTGCGGCCGGTTGGAGGAGGGACGATGCGGTTTCACGAAAAGTGGCCGGGCATTGGGCGTTTGCGGCAGTTGCAAATGTCGGGCCTGCGATGGCTGGCGGCCGTTCTATCCGCCTTGGCGGCCTGGGCCGGTTCGGTGCCGCTTTCGCAGGGCGGGGAAGCGGCCCGCTGGCTCGGACCGTCGGCACTGGCCATCTCACCCGATGGCAAGACCCTTTACGTCGCTGCCGCCGATGCCCGGCAGGTCCTATGGGTCGAGACGGCCTACGGGGTGGTGGTCCGGCGGGTTGAGGTGCCGGCACCGCCAACGGGCTTGGCCCTGGCGCCTGACGGGAGCCGGCTGATTGTCGTCTGTTCCGGGCCGCAAAGCGTGATCGAGGTCCGGGCCGCCGATTCCGGCCGGCTGCTTCGCACCCTTCCGGCAGGCCATACGGCCACTGCGCCGGTGCTCAGCCCCGATGGGAGCCGTCTGTACGTGTGCAACCGGTTCCGGAACGACGTATCGGTGATCGACCTCCGGGCGGGCAAGGAAATTGGCCGCGTGGCGGCGGTGCGCGAGCCCATTTCCGCGGCGATTACCCCGGATGGCCAGACGCTGGTGGTGGCCAACCACTTGCCGCTAGCCCGCACCGACGACCCCTACGGCGGAGAGGTGTGCGCGGCGGTAACGATGATCGATACCCGCACGCTGCGGGCACAGCACGTCGCTTTGCCGCACGGCTCCAATGGGCTGCGGGGCATCCGCGCGGCCCCGGACGGCCGCCATGCTGTGGTTACGCACCTGCTTTCCAATTTCCAGAAGGTGCCCTTCCGCGTGGATATGGGGTGGATCAACACCAACGTGGTAAGCATTCTGGACATCCCCGCGAGGCGCCTGCTCAGCACCATCGGGATGGACGAGCAGGACCTTGGGGCGGCCAACCCGTGGGATATCGTGTGGAGCGCCGATGGGCGGACCGTATGGGTCAGCCTCTCGGGAACGCACGAACTGTGCACGCTGCCCAGCGAGGATTTGTTTAGCAGCGACGCCCGGCGGACCATGTCGCCCATGATGGGCGTCTGGCCCATCTACCCCACGCTGGGGACCAGCATGTGGCGGCGGATCGCGCTTGCGGGCAATGGTCCCCGGGCCATGCTGGCCGCAGGTTCTCGCCTTTATGTGGCCGAGTATTTCTCCGACACGGTGGCCGTGGTGGACCAGTCCGCAGGCCAGCCCGGCCGCGTAAGCACCTGGCGCCTGGGCCCGCCGCCCGAACTCACGCCCGAGCGCCGGGGCGAGATGCTCTTCCACGATGCCACGCTGTGCTACCAGCGCTGGCAGAGCTGCGCAAGCTGCCACCCCGACGGGCGCATCGACGGCCTAAACTGGGATCTGATGAACGACGGCGTAGGCAATCCCAAGAACACCAAGAGCCTGGTGTGGTCGCACCGCACGCCGCCGGCCATGGCCGAGGGCGTGCGTATGTCGGCCGAAGAAGCCGTGCGCTCCGGCATCCGCCACATCCTCTTCTCCGAGCGCCCGGAGGACGAGGCCGCCGCTATGGACGCGTATTTGAAAGCCCTCGAGCCGGTCCCCAGCCCGCGGCTTATCAACGGCCAGCTCAGCCCGGCGGCCCAGCGGGGCCGGCAGCTTTTCCACAGCGCGCGCCTGGGGTGCGCCACCTGCCACCCGGCGCCGCTCTATACCGACCTGCGGGCACACAACGTCGGCAGCCGCAACCTGACCGATGCCAGCGACGCCTTCGACACTCCGACCCTGGTGGAACTGTGGCGCACGGCCCCCTATCTGCACGATGGGCGGTACCTGACACTCCACGAATTGTTCCGCGAGGGGAAGCACGGCCTGCGCCGCTCCCACCAGCGCCTGACCGACCCGGAACTCGGCGACCTGGTGGAGTTCCTCCTCTCGCTGTAAGCGTTTCCCCCGCTCCAGTACACACGAGAACGCCTTGGCCCTTGGTAATGCAACTCGAACCGGAGACCAGCGCATGACAAAGAAGGCCTTGCTTGTTGCGATAGTGCTTCTGGCCAGTGCCGGCGCCGGGCGCGGCGCCACCTTCTACTGCGACCCCCAGCACGGTTCTCCTCAAGGCGACGGAAGTGCCGCCCGGCCGTGGCGCACCATCGAGGAGGTGCTGGCCGCCGGCTTGGTCCAACTCTGCGATGCCGAGGGCCGGCCCCGCAATCCACAGGCCCCGGTCAAGCCGGGCGACACGGTACTGTTGCGGTCGGGCTGGCACGGGGTGCTCCGGATTGCGCGGGCCTACAACGACAAGCCCATCACCATCGCGGCCGATAAGGGCCATAAGCCCGAGGTCGGGTGGGTCGAGATTGGCGAGGGGCGCAACTGGGTGGTCCGGGGGCTCGTGGTGTCGCCTTCGCTGGCGCCTGCGCCGCTGGGCCGGCAGCCGCACCACCTGGTGATGCTGGGCGAGCGCGGCGGCGAGCAAAGCAGCGCCCTGGTCGTCGAGGACTGCTTCATCTACTCCGTGCTCGACACTTCGCAATGGACCGGCGAGGATTGGGTCAAGAAGCCGGCCAGCGGCATCTGGCTGGGACGCCACGGCAGCAAGCACGTGGCCCGCAACAACTACGTGCTCAATACCCGGTTCGGCATCTCGCTGTGCGCCCCGGAGTGCCTCTGCGAAGGCAACGTGGTGGCCAATTTCTCGGCCGACGGCATCCGGGTGACCCGCGATGGCCAGGTCGTGCAATACAACGTCGTCAAGAACAACTTCGTGGGCCAGAAAGATGGCGATGCCAACCACGACGATGGCATTCAGGCATTCCTGTTCAATGTGGGCACCGGGACGCTTCGCGGCGTAACCATCCGCGGCAATATCATTCTGGAGTGCGAGACCGAAGGCCTCCCTTGGCGCAACCCTTTGCAGGGCATCGGCTTTTTCGATGGGCCGCTGGTGGGCTTTACCGTTGAGGAAAACGTGGTATGCGTCAGCCACTGGCACGGGATAACGCTGGGCGACGCCCAGGGCTCGACCGTGCGGGGCAACGTATGCTACAGCCGCTGGCCCGGCCGGATGCGGCCCTGGATCATGCTGGGCCAGAAGAAGAACCAGGCCCGGGGCAACACGGTGCGCGACAACCTCGCGCACAGCTTCAACTTCAAGGCCGACCCCGAGGTCCAGGCCGACAACAACCGCGAAGTCACCCAGGCCGCCTTCCAGCAGCGCCTGGCCGAATTGGCCGCCTCGATCGATAGCAAGTTCGGCAAGGTCCACCCGGTGGCAGGCCGGCCCCGGCTGGAATCGCTCGACGCGCTAGGCAACACGCGGAGAGCAAGCACCGGAGAGCAATAGCCCAAGAGCTGAGGCCCCTTTGCGGGCCGGCGCCGGCCGGGTGCGGCGGGCGTTCGGCGTGTGTCGGCGGATCGTGGCCCCCGGATGACACCGGTCTTGCGCTTCGCTATACTTCTGCTTGGGCCGAACGGACTGGGGTTTCTGCCGAGCCCTGCGTCGGTACGGCATCGGATGTTGCAGCGTTGATGGGAGGACCGCGTGGGAGTCAAGAAGACAGGCAAGGGCCGACGCAAGCTCGGCCGCAAGAAGCGCCGCATGCGCTCTAAGATTCGTCATCGCAAGAAGTCAGCCACCTGCCCCGTATGCCGTAAGCGCCGGGCCGGGTCTGGCACGACGGGGCCGCGGGGGCGGGCCGTGCCGCCGCACGCGGCGGGCCTCGTGCCGCGGAAGGTGGCCGCGCTGGGGTTTCGTCCAGGCCGCGGGCTCTTTGTCGCGCCTGCGCCGCGGGTGGTGTTGGGCCAGGCGTCGTCACGCCGGGGCCGGTTCGCCTACAGGCATGTCAATCCGCCTTCCCGACTCGCACGGCTCGAAGAGGAGGAGGTTTTTCGGGTCGGCTTGCACCCCGACGGCCGATCCCGGGGCAGGTGCTGCGTTGGCCTCGACCCGGGCCACAAGCCGCAGACCGTCGCCTAGTTCGATCTCGACGTCGGCCCGATCGCCCACGGGGGCCACCAGCGCCACCCGGCCGCGGACTACGGAACCGCTGGCCGTATCGGGCGAGGCCAGACGGAGGGTTTCCGGCCGGAGTCCCAATACCAAAGGCCGACCGGCCAGCCGGCCCCACGCGCGGTCGGCCAGTGGCCACCGGCACGGCCCGCTTTCAAACCACACCTGCCCCGCCCCGCTCGCGATGGTGCCCGGCAGGAAGTTCATGGGGGGCGAGCCCAGGAACCCGGCCACAAAGCGGTTGGCGGGGCGCCGGTACACTTCCTGTGGCGTGCCCACCTGCTGCATCTGGCCCTGCCAAAAAACCGCGATTCGCTGCCCCAAGGCCATCGCCTCCTCCTGATCGTGGGTAACATACAGGGTGGTCGTGGGCCGGTGCCGGTGCAGCCGCTTGATCGCCGTGCGGAGTTCCACACGCAGGCGGGCATCCAAGGCGGCCAGAGGTTCGTCGAACAGGTAGCAGGCTGGCCGGCGGACCAGTGCCCGGCCAAGGGCCACACGCTGGGCCTCGCCACCGGAAAGCTGCCGAGGCAGGCGATCCAACAGCGCCTCGATATCCAACAGGCGGGCCACCTCGATCACCCGCTGCCGGATCGCCGGCCGCGGCACCCCCCGCATCCGGAGCGAGAAGCCGATGTTTTCGGCCACGGTCAGGTGGGGATAAAGCGCCGGGGTTTGGAACGTCATGGCCACGTCCCGGTCCCGGGGAGGCACGCCCCGGAGTGGCCGATCGCCCAGAATGATCTCCCCGGCCGTGGGCGGCTCTAGCCCCGCCACCAGGCGGAGCAGCGTGGTCTTGCCGCATCCCGAGGGGCCAAGGACCACCAACAGTTCGCCGTCGGCCACGTCCAGACTTACATCCCGCAAGGCCCATTGCCCGCCCGCATACTGCTTTGCGAGGTGTTCAAGCACAAGGCGTGCCATGGCGGCCTGGCGCCCGAGTGGCCGGAAGGTCCATGTCCCCCGATTTGGCGAGCCGGCAGGTCTAGCCCGGCGGCGTAGGTCCTTGAGGCGCGTGCAAAGCACGCACCCTGCACCTTGGCAACCCCGGTGCGTACATCATAAGCCGCCGTGCCCGGCCATGCACCACACATGGATCTCGGTTTGCGGGACACCGCCACCATTGCCGGAACCGGAACGGACAAGTAATCTTTTCGGGATCGGTATCCCGGAGCATGGTCGCGCCAGGACGTGCCCAAGGGTTGTGCCGGGCAGTTGGCAGCAAGGCGGTCGCAAGAAACAAGCCGAGGACAAGAGGAATGAGCATTCTGGTGGACAAGCACACCCGGGTCTTGTGTCAGGGGATCACGGGCAGTGCAGGCCGGTTCCACACCCGGCAGTGTCTGGATTACGGCACGCAGGTGGTTGCGGGGGTGACGCCGGGCAAAGGCGGCAGCTTCGTGGAGGGCGTGCCGGTGTTCGATACGGTCGAGCAAGCCGTGGCCCAGACCGGTGCCAATGCCACCATGATCTTCGTGCCCCCGGCGTTTGCGGCCGATGCTATCCTCGAGGCGGTCGATGCGGGGATCAAGCTGATCGTGGCCATCACCGAGGGCATCCCGGTGCTCGACATGGTGCGGGTCAGCCGGGTCCTCCGGCACAGCGAGGCGGTGTTGATCGGGCCGAACTGTCCGGGCATCATCACCCCGGAGGAGTGCAAGATCGGCATCATGCCGGGATACATCCACCGGCGGGGCCCAATCGGCGTGGTCAGCCGTTCGGGGACCCTCACCTACGAGGCGGTGTGGCAGTTGACCTGCCTGGGCTTGGGCCAATCCACGTGCGTGGGGCTGGGGGGCGACCCGATCGTGGGCATGTCTTTTGTGGACGTGTTGCACCGGTTCAACGAGGATGGCCAGACCGAAGGCGTGATGCTGATTGGCGAGATCGGGGGCACGGCCGAGGAAGAGGCCGCCGCGTTTATCCGGCAACATATGCGCAAACCGGTGGCGGCGTTCATTGCCGGGCGCACGGCCCCGCCGGGCAAGCGCATGGGGCATGCCGGGGCGATCGTGGCGGGGGGGCAGGGGACGGCCGAGGAGAAGATCGCGGCGCTGCGGGCCGCGGGCATCACCGTGGCCGAAAGCCCCGCCGACATGGGAACGGCCATGCGGCGGGCCCTTGCCGGCCGATAAACGCGGGGAAATGTCGGATCGGTGTGAAATTCGCACAGGGCGCGCTTCGACAAGCCGCCAGCTTCATGCCTGCCGTACCCCACCAGCCGCCAACTTCATGCCGGCGGATTATTCCGGCGGCGCAGGACTTCCGGCTCGCAGCGTCTTCGGCGCACATCGCCGGCAGCGCAAAACGTCCGGCTCGTCGCTCGTGGGCAGTAGGCCGCTGGACAGCGGCGCTTGCCAATCCGCCTCCAGGCCGGCAGAATTGGGCTTTCGGCGCTTGGCCGGCCTGGCAACTCGATTCCTCGGTTACGGGAACGGTACCTCTATGTCGCGGTGTGTGCTGGCGTATTCGGGGGGCTTGGATACTTCGGTCATCCTCGGCTGGCTCGCTGAAGAGGGCTACGAGGTCCATGCGGTGTATGTCGATTTGGGGCAGCCGTGCGAAGATCGCCAGGCCATTGTGGAGAAGGCGCGGCAGATCGGGGCCCGCTCGGCCCGCATCGTCGATGCCCGCGAGGAACTGTGCCGCGACTTCGCCTTTCCCGTGCTCCAGTGGCAGGCCCGTTACGAGGGGATGTACCTGTTGGGCACTTCGATCGCCCGGCCGCTGATTACCAAAGTCTGCCTCCAGGTGGCCCGCGAGGTGGGGGCTGACACATACGCGCACGGTGCCACGGGCAAGGGGAACGACCAGTGCCGTTTTCAGCTTGCCGCCGATGCCCTGGCGCCGGACATCCGCGTGGTGGCGCCCTGGCGCATCGAGCGCTTCCGGCAGAAGTTCCCTGGCCGCCGCGAGATGATCGCGTATTGCCAGGCCCGCGGCATTCCCGTGAAGGCCACCTCGGAAAAGCCTTACAGTTCGGACGAGAACTGCCTGCACATCAGTTACGAGGCCGGCAAGCTGGAAGACCTTTCGGTCAACGGCGTCGAGCTGGTCGAGTTCGGCATGACGGTCTCGCCCCAAAAGGCCTCCGACCAGCCGGAGACCGTTACCGTCGGTTTCGAATCGGGCATTCCCGTGACGGTCAACGGCCAGCGCCAAAGCGCCTTCGGCGTGGTTCGCGAGCTGAACCACATTGGCGGCCGGCATGGAATCGGGCGGATCGACATGGTCGAAAACCGCTTCGTGGGCATGAAGAGCCGGGGAGTGTACGAGGCGCCGGGCATGACCATCCTCTATCATGCCCATCGGCTGCTGGAGCAGATCACGCTGGACCGCGACCTCATGCACCTCCGCGACCGCCTGGCGCCCGAAGTGGCCGAGATGGTCTACTACGGCTTCTGGTACCACGCCAAGATGGATGCCCTGATGGCGTTCATCCGGCAGGCGCAGCAGCCGGTCACGGGCGAGGTGGCCCTCCAGCTCTACAAGGGCAATATGATCGTGGCCCGGCGCTGGAGTCCCAACAGCTTGTATGACGAAGGGATAGCCACCATGGAGGGCGGCGGCGAGTATAACCAAAGCGATGCCGAGGGGTTCCTCCGCATCCAGGGGCTGCCCATCCGGGTGCAAGCCCGGTTGCGCCGCTGGGGATAAGCCGCCCGCTTGGCGCTAAGGGTTAAGCCCGGCGGCTACCGTTTCTCCTTGCCGGCGATCATGTCTCGCCACGGTGCGGGCAACAGCGACAGGGGGTGAATGTAGGACATCCGGCCGACGAACTGCGGGTCGACGTTCTCGTAGGTGGGCACTCCGATGAGCCGCCATGCCTGGTCCAGGGCGGCGCCCCCCGAGTTGCCGGGACTGATGGCGGCGTCGGTCTTCAGCAGCGTGCCGATGGAAGTCCGCTCGAAGCCGCTGAGCACGCCGCGGGTCAGCGTTACACTCACCCGGCCGGCGCTGCCCCCGACCCCCGGAAAGCCCAAAGTGAAAACAGGATCGCCAATCTGCAAGCCCTGCGGGTCGCCCAGGGGGATCACGGGAAAACGATAGCCGGCCGGCAACGGCTGCCCGTATAAGCCCGTGGCGATACGTACCAGGGCCAAATCGAGCTTCTTGTCGAAGGCCACCACCCGGCCGCGGAACAGCTCCACCGGGGGCTGGCGGGGATCGAGGGTGACAGCCACGATAACGGGGTTGGGTTCGCGCGGGTTCTCGGCCACGTCGGCCACGCAATGATGGCTCGTCAGGATCAGCCCATCGTCGCGCACCAGCGTGCCGGAGGCCGCGCCCAGCTCCGTGGCCACTTCAACCGTCGCGTGAAGGGCCAGCGTTCGCGGGTCTTGCGGCCGGGGTATCGGCGGAATGGCCAGCAGCGCCGCGGGCGGGTCCGGCCCCAGTGTGGCATACAGTGTGAAATCGGCCGTGCCGTAGTCCACCGGGTGGACCACGCTCACATACCAGCGGCCCGGGCGCAGGGGCCGCTGCGGGTCGGCCCCAATCACCAGGCTTTCGCGCCCCAGTGGGCTGATGGCCGTCTCCTCGGCATCGTCGTTGCGCACCACCGGCTGGCCTGCCCGCGCCAAAAGGTCCAAGTCGCTATTGGTCCCATCGAGGTCCAGGCGCAGCACGCGGGCCTGCGGCGGCACGTCGATGGCGTAGATTTTCACGCTTCCTTCTTCGTCCCGGACCTGGCCCGACACTTTGTCCCCCGGCTTCAAAACCCGCTCAGTCTTGACTCGTAGCAGCGAGGCCTCGAGGGTAAAGGGAATCTTGCGCACCGGCCGCTTGCCCACCACCGCCACGGGCGATTTGAGATACCCCACCGCCAGATGCCACGTACCCTCGTCCAACGGCGGGTCGCTTTGCCGTGAGATCAACAGCCGCGGTTGGAAGGCATCGGGTTCGGACGACAGCTCGGCGTCTTTGGGCGATTCGATCGGCTCGGCCCAGCGGGCCAGAATGTCCAAGGGCAGGGGGCTGCCCGTGATCTCCACGCGGAGCAGTACCGCGTCGGCCGGCACCTCGATGGTGAAATGGGCAAGCTCGCCCTGGTCCAGGTCCAGAACCGTGCGCACGGGCGTGCCTTCTTTGAGCACGACCGGCTCGGCCGCTATCGCCCAAGACGCCGGAGCTAGACCTTTTCCCCCGGCCAGAGCCAAAGCTACGACAGCAGCCACAGCCCACGTCCAAGGCTTGCCGAGCTTGCGTCTCGCGGCTGGCCCGGCAGCATTTGCAGTGAGCACAGCATGTTTTGCGGGAAGCAAGGCAGGGCTTGCCGGGCGCACGGCGCCCTTTGCGGTGAAGACGATGTCTTTTTTGGCCAGCACGCCGTTCGGGCGGCGTGCGGCGCTTACCGAATCGTTGGCCATGACGCAGGGTTTCTCAGGCCGGACCGGGTTGGTTGTTTTCCCCCAATAAGCCCGATGCTAACTGATCGGCTCAACTGGCCATCGGGCTATGACCGATTGTAGCGATAGCGCCTCGGTCGCGAAGCGTTCGATCCCCGCTTTCTTATGACCCAGACCCCCATTCGGAGGACGACCCCCGTTCCTTCTGCGCAACCGGAACAGTCTGTCGCCACCAAGGGGTCCGCCGGCGACGCCGTGCACCGAATCGGAAACTGGGTGCTGACCGATCTGGTCGCCACAGGCGCCGTAACCCGGGTCTGGCGGGCAAGGCCCGAAGGTGCCGCAGCTTCCCCCCCAGGTTATGCAATCAAAGTTCTGCAAAAAGAGTGGGAAGACAACCCCCACGCGGTCGCTTTGATGCGCCGCGAGGCCCTCGTCGGACGCCGGGTGGCCCATCCCCATTTGATTTCCGTACTGGCTGCGGGTACTTTCGCCCCCCCCTATTATGTGGTCATGCCCTGGCTGCACGGAGCCACTTTGGCTGATTGGCTTGCGCGGCGGCCGAGGCTCGATCCGCCGCTGGCATTCTGGCTGGCTCGGCAAACCGCCGAGGCCTTGGGCGCCCTCCACCGGGCCGGCTGGATGCATGGGGACGTAAAGCCCGAGAACATCTTTGTCTCGCCCGAGGGCCACGTAACCCTGCTGGATCTGGCCTTTGCCCGGCGGACCGACGGGTCGCAAAGGCCCTCGGCATATCGGCTGGTGGGGACTAGCTACTATCTGGCTCCCGAGCTGGCCGGCAGGCCGCCCCGCGGAGACATACGAAGCGATCTGTACAGCCTGGGCATTGTGCTGTTCGAGATGCTGGCCGGAAGGCGGCCTTTCGAGGGCCACGGGCCTGCCGAGGTGTTCGAGCAGCATCGCCAGACGCCGGCCCCCGATCTCCGCCGGTTGGCCCCGGGGCTGCCCGAGGATGCCTACACGCTGGTGCGGCAGTTGCTGGCCAAGGAGCCGTTACGGCGTCCGGCCGACCCGGCGGAAGTCATCGCCCGCCTGGTGGCGCTGGAGATCGCCACCTTCACGGAGCGAACGCTGGTCGCCAACCCGTAGAGAGGCCCTGTGTGCCGCGGCGGCCGATGGTCGCTTCCCGCCGGCCCGCCGTTATGCCCGCCGTACGGCGCCGGTGCGTGGGGCATCGAAGCGATGCCGCTAGGGTGGCCCGGCCGGCGGTGTTGGCGGCGCCAGCCCCAGTTGGAGCAATCGGCGATACAGCCGGGGCCGAGTGATGCCCAACAGCCGGGCGGCTTTGGCCTTGTTGCCTTTGGCCCGGGCCATGGCCCGCCGCAGCAGTTCGCGCTCGATGCGCAGCAGGAACTCGTCCAGCACGATGTTTTCTTCTTTGCGCGGAGGGTGCAGCGCGGCGCTGGCCGCCTCGTGCAGCTTGGGCGGAAGGTCCCGCACGCCGATCTGCGGGCTCTGGCACTGGCGGTGGGCAAAACGCACCACCTCGATAAGTTCGTCCACGTTGCCGGGCCAGGCGTAGCTGGCCAGCATGTCCAGGGCCTCGGGCGAAAAGCCCAGCACCTGTTTTTCGCCCTGCCGGTTGGCCTCTTCCACGAAGAACTGGGCCAAAAGAGGGATATCCTCGCGCCGCTGGGAAAGGGGGGGCAACTCGATGACCAGCGTGCTCAATAGCGCAGCTAGGTCTTCGCGGTACTGCCCCTGGCGCGCCAGGGACAAAAGGGGCTGCCGGGCGGTGGCCATCACGCGCAAGGGAAAGGCGCGCGAGGCCAACGCCGCTGCCACCTCGCGCTGCACCTCCAGCGGCAGTTGGTCGGCATCGTTCAATAGCAGCGTTCCGGGCGAGGCGGACGAGCGCGGGCCTTGTCGGGCCAGGGCGGCCAAAGTGGCGCCAATCAACTCCGGATCCAACAGGGCGCAGGCAAGCGGAATCAAGCTGCCGGACTCCAGCCCCTGGGCGTAATGGATGGTGGAGGCCAGGTGTTGCCGGCCGCTGCCCGGTGGCCCCACGAGTAGCACCCGCGCGGTGCTCGAGGCGGCCAACTCGACCTGGGCCCGAACTTGAACCATGGCGGCACTCGTACCCACCAGGCGATCCAGGGCATACCGCCGGCCAAGTTGTTGCCGGAGCGTGCGGAGCTGCTCGTGCAAGGCCAGGGCCTCGGCGCATTCCGCCGGCGCGGCGGGAGATTCCGCCGCGGCCGATCCGGACTCATCCGCCGCGATCTCCGCCTCGACCACCGCCAGTATCCCCGCCAAACCGTCCTGGCCTTCTAGCGGCAGGAAATGGGCACGGCGGCGGCTGAGCTGCCCGTCTGTCCCCAGGCTGGCGATGGGGGCATGCATCTCCTGGCCTGCGAAAACCGGCGGAGGGGGGCACAAACCCGCAGCCACCGCCTCGCTTCCCTCGGTGGCTGGCGGCTGGTAGCGGCATCGCACCCCTTGGACCGCGGCCGCCTCCAGCCCCAGCCAGTCCAGGCATGCCTGATTGCAGAACACGATACGCCCCTCGTCATCCAGCACGTAGAGCGGACGCGCCATGGCGTCCAGCACATGCACCAGATCCGCAGCGCCGAGACGAGGACGAGCCATACCAGTCGCCACTGTATTCTGCGGGGGAGGTAACGGCGATCGGCGGAGCCGGGCCACGGCTTTGCCCGCGGCCGCTTCTTTCCACGACCGATTGCCGATAAGGGGATTGCGGGCCTTCGGGCCGACCCTATTTTACCTGGCCCGTAACCTGGGCCGCAGCGGCCAGGCTGGCTCGCGCGGCGGCGCCCAGCCATGTGCCAGGCCGTATGCCAATCCCCACCACGAGCACCAGACACGCCAACGCGGCTGCCAGCGGGGCAAGTCCCTGCGGCATCACCTGGGCCGGCTCGGAGCCCGGTTGGCCGCGGACCTCGGCCTCGCCAGGCAGGCGGAAGAACATAGCCCCCACGATCCGCAGATAATACACGGCCGAGACGACGGAGTTCAGTACGCCGCAGACGGCCAGTGCTACGAACCACGGCCGCACCGCCGGAGCGAACTGCTCGAGGCTGATCGCCCCGGCAAAGAGGGCGAACTTGCCCCAGAAACCGGCCAGCGGAGGCAAGCCCGCCAAACTGAACAGGAACACGGCCAGCGACCAGGCGGCAAACGACCGCATCCATCCCCCTGCCCGGGCCAGGCCCGCCAGGTCGTCGATATGCTCCACAGGCCGGCCGCCGCGGCCTAGCGCCGACAGGATGCTGAACACTCCCAGCGTGGCCAGGGCATACACGATCAGATACAGCATCACGGCCGCGATGCCGTCCCAGGGTTCGGCCGTATGCGCACCCAGCCGGACGGCCAACCCGACCAACAGGTACCCTGCGTGGGCGATCGCCGAGTAGGCCATCAACCGCCTCAATTCTGTCTGCCAAAGCGCGACCACGTTGCCGGTGGTCATGGTGGCGACGGCCAGCACGGCCACCAGTGGCCAGGCATAGGGTGCGGCGGGGGCCAAGGCGCCGGCCACCAGGCGAACCAGCACCAGCATCCCGGCGATCTTGGGGGCCACGGAAAGCACCGCCGCGTTGGCGTGCGTGGTCCCCTGGTACACATCGGGGGCGTAGAAATGGAAGGGCACGGCCGTGATGCGAAATCCCAGCCCGGCCACGATCAGCACCAGGGCCACACGGGGCAGGGCGGCCAGGGCCGTGCCGCTGCTGGGCCGGGCCACGTGCTCGGCCAGGACGCGCAGGTCCGTCGATCCCGACACGCCGTACAGAAAACTCAACCCATAAAGAAACAGTGCCGAAGCCAACAGACTCAAATAGAAGTACTTGGCCGACGCCTCCTGCGAGGCCGCGTCCCGCCGGCCCAGGTAAAGGAGGATATACGTGGGGATGGAAACCAGTTCCAGGGCCACGAACAATAGGACCAGGTCGGTGGCGCTGGTGGCCAGCATCACGCCGGCGGTCAAGAGCAGGAGGGAGCCGAGGTATTCGGGCCGGCCTTCGGGCACTTCGGCCGGCCAGGCCACGAGCACCAAAAGCAGGGCGGTGCCCAGGGCCAGCCATCGGCCGAACCAGGCCAAGCCGTCGTCGGCCAGCGGATCGAAGCCGGCCGGCTGCACCGGGCCGAACCCCGCCAAACTCGCCGCCGCCACCACCAGCCCGCCCAGGGCGATGGCATTCCAGGGGGCACGCGGCCGGAAGGTGCTGGCCACGTAGATGGCCGAGGCCACCACCACAAGCAGGATTTCCGGTGCGAGGGCCATCGCGGTGTCAGCGGCCATGGGGAGAATAGCTCCGTGGCAAGGCTTGGGCCGCGCGGGCCGGCTGCGATAACGTCCCCAGGGTGTGCTCCTGGCCGGCCGCCGAAGCCACCGCCGGGGCACTCAAGCGGTTCAGGGTGGGCGCCATGCGGTCCAGGAAGAACCCTGGCCAAAAACCAATCCAAAGGATCAGTGCGGCCAAAGGCGCCAGGGCCATGGTTTCTCGCAAGGAGAGGTCGGCCACAGGGGCAGGCGGAGCGGGCTGGCCATCCT
>JBBIQF010000095.1:4870-5587 GCA_037442445.1 Planctomycetaceae bacterium | reverse complement strand
CCCCCCCGCGCCGGCGCCCCCGTGCCGCCCCCCCCCCCCCCGGGGGGGGGCGGGCCGGCCCTGGCCATCCTGGGCCGGAATCCCCTGGGCCGGGCCGGCCGGCCCCTCAGACGCCTGCCCCGGCTCGCGCAGCGGCCCGAAGAACACCCGCTCCACCAACTGGAGCATGTACCACGCCCCCAGCACCACGCCCAGCGTGGCCAGCACGGAGATCACGCGAAGCTGCCCGGCGGCCTGCGGCAGCGGATCGCCCCAGGCCCGCTGGAACATGCCCACAAGCAACAGGAACTCGCCCGCAAACCCGTTCAGCCCTGGCAGGCCGATGCTGGCCAGGGTCAACAGCACGAAGAAGGCGGCCAGCCGAGGCGTACGCCGCGCCAAGCCGCCCAGGTCGGCGATCCGCCGGGTGTGGTAGCGCTCGTAGATCATGCCCACCGCCGCAAACAGGCCGCCGGTCGATAACCCGTGGTTGATCATCTGGAGCACGCCCCCCTCCATCCCCAACCGATTGAGGGCGAATACCCCTAACATGCAGAATCCCAGGTGGCTGACGCTGGAATAGGCGATCAGCCGTTTCATGTCCGCCTGGGCCAAGGCCACCAAGGCCCCGTACACGATGCCGGCCACGCACAGCCACAACAGCCCGGGCATGAGCAGGGCCACGGCGTCCGGCAGCATGGGCACGGCAAATCGCACGAAGCCATAGGTGCCCACCTT
>JBBIQF010000095.1:0-4841 GCA_037442445.1 Planctomycetaceae bacterium | reverse complement strand
GTTCGACGACCCCCGGCGCTTGCACGTGAGCCAGCGGCAGCCACGTGTGCAGAGGCACCAGCGGCACCTTGATGGCAAATCCCGCAAACAGGGCCAGAAAGATGAGCACCTCCAGCCACAGGGGCTCGACCGGGCAGCGGCCGCTCAGATTGGACGTCAGTTCCGAAATGGAAAACGTCAGCCGGCCTGTGCCCGCATAGTTCCAAAACACCAGCGCCAAAAGCCCGAGGAAGGTGAGCACCCCGCCGGCCATGGTGAACAGGAAGAACTTTACCGCGGCCTGGCGCCGCTGTTCGTGCCCCCAGATGCCGATCAGGAAGAATAGCGGGATCAGTGTGAACTCGAAGAAGATATTGAACAAGATGATGTCGCGGGCCACGAAGACGCCCAACATCCCCGTCTCCAGCACCAAGAGCAGCCGGTAATAGGCCGCGTGGTGCTGGCCGATGGCTTCCCAACTGACCAGCACGGCCACCACGGAGAGCAAGGCCGTCAGCCCGAACAGCCACAATCCCAGGCCGTCCAAGGCCAGGCTGAAGCGCACATCGACCGGCGCCTCCGGGCCGAACCAGCGGAACTCGTACAGGGCGAAGGCCTCGCTGCCCGGCGGATAGGCGGCGAGCAAGCCGGCGGCCAGGAGCAAAGTGAGGACCGTGGTCACCAGGGCACTTTGGCGGGCGCGGCGGAGGGAGCCGCCGGCCAGCACCGCGCCGGCCAGGGGCAAGAACACGGTCGTCACCAACCACGCGCCGCTTACCACAGCATCGCTCCCAGAAGCACCAAGGTGGCCAGCACCATGGCCAAGGCATAAAAGGGGACGATCCCCGGCTGCAACGGCCGCAAGGCCCGGCCCAAGGCGGCGGGCAAGGCCCCGATGGCATCGACCAGGCCGTCGATCAGCACCCGGTCCCAGCGTGCGGCGGCCCGGGCCAGCGCCGCCAAGGGCCCCACGACCAGGGCCTGGTAGGCCTCGTCGAAGAACATCTTGCCCTTGGAGAACTGATAGGTCCCTACCGCTTGCAGGGCACGCGTCGACCGGGCAAGCCACTCCGGCTGCCGCACGGACAACAGCCCCGCCAGCCCGATGCCCGCCAGCGCCGCCAGGCTGCCGGCCACCGGGACCACGCCATGCCCTTCGACCACGCTATGGACCCAGGGCAGCGGGTTGCGGGCCACAAACACCCACGAGGGTGTTTCTTCCAGGAACCGTTCCAACGCCCCGGACCACCAGAGCACGGCTCCCAGGCCGGCCGAGAAGAAAGCCAGCACCACCAATGGCCGGGTCATCACCGGCGGCGATTCGTGGGCATGATGGCCGGCCTCGGGCGGAATGCGTTCCGGCCCGAAAAACGCCCGGAAATAGGCCCGGAAGGTGTAAAACGCGGTGATGCCTGCCGTCGCCAGCCCCATCCAGAACAGCAGCAAATACCACTGCGCGTCGCGCCCATCCAGGCCCCGCTCGTACACGGCCGCAAGAATCTCGTCTTTGCTGAAAAAGCCCGACAGCAGCGGGAAGCCGGCCAGGGCCAGGCTTCCGATCAAGAAGGTCGCATGGGTCACGGGCATGCGCTGCCGCAGGCCACCGAAGCGGTCCAGGTCGATCACGCCACCCATGGCGTGCATCACGCTGCCGGCCGCCAAAAACAGCAGCCCTTTGAAAAACGCGTGGGTAACCAGGTGGAACATGCCGGCCGATATGCCCACCAGCGTGCCCGCCCCCAGCCCCAGGAACATGTACCCGAGCTGGCTGATGGTGGAATAGGCCAGGATGCGTTTGAGGTCGGTCTGGGTGATGGCGATCAGCGCGGCGACCAGGGCAGTGGCAGCGCCGATGCCGGCCACGATGGGGGGCACATCGCGCGAGGCCACAAACAGCGGGGCGCACCGGGCCACCAGGTACACGCCGGCTGTGACCATCGTGGCCGCGTGGATCAGTGCGCTGACCGGTGTGGGGCCTTCCATGGCGTCAGGCAACCACACGTGCAATGGCAACTGGGCGCTCTTGCCGCAGGCCCCCAGCATCAGCAACAGGCAGATGGCCGATAGGGTCCACCCCGGGCTATACCAGAACTCCGGGTGTTCCATACCGTACCGGCCCAGCACGCCGCCGATGGTGTTGCCCGCGGCGTCCAGCGTATCGTGGAAGTTCAAGGTGCCGAAGGTGGTCCAGATGAGGAACACGGCCAGCGCGAAGCCGAAGTCGCCCACCCGGTTGACCAGAAACGCCTTTTTCCCGGCGGCGGCAGCGGCCGGCTTCTGGTACCAGAAACCGATGAGCAAATAGCTGCACAGCCCCACCGCTTCCCAGAACACGTACAAGAGCACGAAGTTGCTCACCGACACGAGCATGGTCATCGAGAAGACGAACAAGCCCACGTAGGTGAAGAACCGCCAGTAGCCGGGGTCGCCTGCCATGTAGCCGATGGAGTACACGGCCACCAAGAGGGCCACGCTGGTCACAGTCAGCAGCATGGTGGCGGTCAGGGGGTCGGCCCGCAGCGCCACCTCGATGCGGAAGCGGTCGCCCGGCTGGGCGTAATGGGCATCGTCCACGGCGGCCCATTGCCACAGGGTTACGATTTGCTCGTAACCGGCCGGGTGTGGCGGGGTGGGGGTTGCGGCCGCCGGCGCCTGGGCGTCGTGATGCACCCGGACCAAGAGCACGCCGCTTGCGGCCGCCGCGATCACCAGGGCCAGGACCACCGGCCAATGGCTGCGCGGGCCGAGCACCCGGGGGCCCAGCACGGCGGTGCACACCGTGGCAGCCAAACACACCCCAGGGACGAGCACCAGCAAGAGGGGAATCTCAAACATGCGGCCGGTACTCCAACTCTTCCTTGGGGAGACTTGGGGTGCGGCCGGCCGGCGGCAGCGTGGGCCAGGCTGCCGGCGGTTCGGGGGGCGGCTCGGGGATTTCGCGATCCACCACCGGGGGCAGTTCGGCCTCGCGGAGTTCCTGCCATGCCATCACATCCAGGCTGCCGCTGCGGCGGAACAACACCAGCACCAGGGCCAGCCCGATGGCCGCCTCGCAGGCCGCCACCGCAATGATGAACAGCACCAGCATCTGCCCGCCGAAGTCGTTGTGGTAGCGGCCCCAGGCGGCCAGGCTCAGCGAGACCCCTTGGAGCATCATCTCGGCGCACAGGAACATGAGGATCAGGTTCCGGCGGATGACGAACCCCACCGCCCCCAGGGCGAACAGGATGGCCCCGACGACCAGGTAGTTGACCAGCATGGCCAGTTCGGTGTCAGCCATGGCGCTGGCTCCCCTCGGCGGGTTGAAAATGGCTGGCGGCGCCGGCAGAGGCCGGCCGGCGCCCTGCCGGAGCGGGCAAGCGGCTCCTTCCCGGCCCGACAATCACCGCGGCCCCCACCAAAGCGGCCAATAGCAGTACCCCGATGCCCTGGATGGCCACCAGATGCCGGCCAAACAGCTCGTTGCCCAACTGCTTGACGTGTTGGCTGGCCAGGATGCGGTCGTGGCGTGCATCGGCCGGGGCAGGCCCCGGCAGGCCGCCCGGCTCCCGGGCCATGCCTACCAATGCGGTGGTCAATAGGGCTACCAATAGCGCGCCGCACAACACGGCCATGCCGGGCCCAAAGCCTACGCGGTCGTAGGGCGTCCGGCCCCGGGGTTCGGCCAGCATCAACACGAACAAAAAGGTAACCAGGATGGCACCCGCGTACACCACCACCGTGGCCACGCCCAGGAATTGGGCCCCTTGGAAGAACAACAGCCCTGCCGTCCCCAAGAGCGACAGGCCGAAGGAAATGGCCGCGTACACCGGGCTGCGGAAGCAGACGGTGGCGACCCCCCCGGCCAGCGCCATGCCCGCCAGCACGTAAAACAGCCCGCTGGCGAGCCAACCACCGAGGCCGGGCAGCGCGGCGGCCAGCACGCCCGCCCCCACGGCGGTTACCACCACCCCGGGCGCACGGCGCCCCGCCGGGCCGCCGGGCAGCATCATCCACACACCCAGGGCCGCCAGGGCGAATCCTCCCGGCAGCAACACCGCTTCCAGGGGCATCATGCTCCGGCCCCCGGAGCAGCCTGCGAAGCGCGGCTACGCATCGGCTCGCGATCCTTCGTCTGGTCGTACACGCTCAGCAGCTTCTCCTTGTCGAAGATCATCTCCTCGCGGCTCTTGCCCGATAGATCATACAGGCTCGTCAGCTCGATGGCATCCACCGGGCACGCCTCTTCGCACATCCCGCAGAAGATACACCGCAACAGGTCGATCGTGAAGCACTGGGGGTATTTCTCGCGGTCCGGCCAGGGGCTCTCGGCCGCCACGATGTCGATGCAATGGGCCGGGCAGGCCGTGGCGCACAGAAAACACGCCACGCACTTGACGCGCCCCTGTTCGTCCCGGTTCAGCCGGTGCACTCCCCGATACCGCTCCGGATGGACGATCTCATGCGGTTCCTCCGGGTATTGCACCGTGATCTTCCGCCCCACCAAGTGCCGGAAGGTGGTCGTCAGCCCCTCGACGAACAGGGGGAGATACGACCGGCCCGAAAGGCCCAACTCCGGCGGTTCGATCCAGCGGATGTTGGCGTCTTGCGGATTCATGGGTTGCCTCCGGAGGCAAGCGGTTCGACCGGCAGCGGCCGGTTATCGGTGGCGATGGGATCCAACCAGGCGGTAACGGCCCAAGTGATCCCCAGGGCCAGCCAGCCCGCAGGGACCGCGATGGCACCCAGCGGTACCCCCAGCGCCGCGGCCAAGCGGTCGCCCCACTCCAGCACCATCGCCACCAGGCACAGGTTGACCAGCCCCCAGGGGAGCATCATGCGCCAGGCCATGGCCATGAGCTGGTCGAACCGGAACCGCGGCC
>JBBIQF010000094.1:0-22401 GCA_037442445.1 Planctomycetaceae bacterium | reverse complement strand
CCGGGTCGGTACTGGGGTGAAAGCATCGTACCTGGACGTCGGTCATGGGCACGGCCTCGAAGACCCACCCTCCCTGGGCCTCATCCCAACGCTGAAGCTGCAAGGTGCCGGCGGCGTAGGCCAGCTTGTTGCGGAGCCGGGGAAGGATCGCGCCGGGCACCGCGCGCCGCGGAGCCAGCGCGGCAAATGCCCGCTCCATGAGCCCGGCAAGCTGGGCCACCTCGGCATCCACCGGCAGGCCCAGGTTCCGCGAGGGACAGATGGGCGCCAGGGCCAAAAGGGCCGCCTGCCGGATCTTGCGGTACTTGAGGCTCGTGGGCTGGACCCGATAGGTTACGCCCCCGGCGCTTGGCCCATAGTCCGAGGCGCCAGGGTCGAGCACCGGGAACTGTTGGGGCGCTTCGGGGTCGGGCAGATACCACGCGAACCAGTTTTCTGCGTCGCCATCGCCTAGGCGCTGGGGGATCCACACCACGGCACTTCGGGCCGCCGCATAGGCCGCGTAGTGGACCACCACCGTGGCGATCATCAGTTGGGTGACCTGCACGATGAACATCATCACCCACACGAACAGCGGCACGGTAAGCACGAAGCTCAGGCTCTGCACCGAGCCGGCCTGGTCGCGGTGCAGCCTAAACAGGCGGCGCCAGTCGGGCTGCTCGCGGTTGCACCGCACCAGCGCAACGAGCACCCCCAGCAGGATCACCAGGCAGCCGAGCCACGGCAAACAGGCGACAAGCACCGTGCGGCCCATGGGGATTCCTCCACGTAGGGTGGGTGCTCTGCACCCACGCGCTTGCATGGCCCACCGTGCGTGCATAGCACGCACCCTACACTAGGATGGGTGCTCTGCACCCACGGGCTAACGAGGTATTCCGTGCGTGCAAAGCACGCACCCTACAAAAAACGTTCGGCCAGCGAGAACTGCACAATCACCACCGCGCCCAAGCCGCAGGGGGCCAGGTACAAAGGCGGCCGCAGTTCGGCTTGCTCCTCGGCCGACAGCGGGCTGAATCGTGCCAGCCGCACCACCCACAGCACCTGCCGCAGCCCCAGGCGGAGCAATCGCCACGGCCCCAATCGCCAAACGAGCACCGCCATCGCCGCACAGGCCCCCAGGACAAAGGTCCACAGCATGGCCAGGATGCCGCGCTGGCTGCCCAGCATCGCGCCCATCATGGCCATCAGTTTCACATCGCCTCCCCCGACTTGGAACACCACAAAACACACCAGCATGACCGCCCCGCAGGCCAAAAAGCCGGCCAGACTGTCGGCCAGTCCCACCCAACCGAGCGCCTGCAAAGTTTCGGGATCGGCCCAGCCCGCCGCGGCCAGCAGGGTGCCGGCCGCGTGTCC
This sequence comes from Planctomycetaceae bacterium, assembly GCA_037442445.1. Taxonomy (GTDB): domain Bacteria; phylum Planctomycetota; class Planctomycetia; order Pirellulales; family Thermoguttaceae; genus JANLFZ01. The sequence continues at coordinate 21,045 of JBBIQF010000094.1, read as the reverse complement.
CGCCCAGCCCGCCACGATTCCCGGATACGTTATCCAATTGTAAATCTTGTGGGTGCGGAGGTCGGTCACCGTGGCCGCGGCCAGAAAACCCATCACCAGCGCAGTGGCCAGCATGCACAAGCCCTAATTGCCATCACCTTCCGTTGGGGCGAGTCGTGCCGGCCGAACCCAGCGCGGCCGGCCTGGCCGCAAAGGGGGCTGGTCCGATGCCCGCGATCGCGCGCCGCCGCCCTCGCCCCACCCTATTGCGCGGTTTTGCTTAGGGCGTAGTGCCCGGCCCTTGGGCCTCGGTGGCCCCTTGTTCCAGGTCTTGCAGTCCCCGCTCGAAGAAGCTTCGCACCCGCGGCCAGCCGTACTTGATCAAGAAAATCAAGATCGGCAACGAAATCGCGCCGATGATCAGGATCGTCTCCAGGCTGACCGCACCTCGCTGGCAGCGGTGAACCCTGCGCAACACGTCCAACAGCGATGGTTGCTTCATAAACGCCTCTCCCCTGAGCCAACTCGGCGGCCAGGACCGCCAAGCGCCAGCCCATCAAAACTACATCAACGGCCAGGATACCAGCACCGATACCATCTCATACGCCAATCGGATCATCCGCGGCACCACCCGGAGGATGAAGACCACCATCGGAAGGATCACGCCGAGGAGCAAGACGTAATCCAGCGAGGCCACACCGGCGCGCCGGTTGCGCCGGGCGCAGCCGCCAGCCCACCGAGAAACTGCCAACTTGCCGATTGCGCCGTTGCAACCCATACCCAAGTTTCTCCGGTTCTTTTTCGCGCCGCCCGTTGATGCGCGCATTGTAACTACTTGCTCCATAAGGGGCTAGTCTTTTGGATGCGGTCGTCCAGACCCTGTTCATACGGCTCGTGGGCGAAGGTGGGCCTTTGGCCGGTAGGCACCAGCTCGGCCATCAGGCGGCCGTCGGGCGTCTTGCCCCGGAGTTGGTTGACGAACAGGTCCACCAGGCGATAACGGTTCGCCTCGTCCAGGCCGCAGACTTCGGTAATCCGGGTGACCTTTCGCGAGCCATCTTCGGAAAAACGTGCGATCTGCACGGCCAGGTGGATGGCCGAGGCCACCTGGGCCCTGGCCACGTACACCGGCAAATCCAGGCCCGACATCAGCGACAAGGTTTCCAACCGGGTGAGTGCATCGGCAGGGGTCTGGGCATGGATGGTCGAAAGGCTGCCCGAATGCCCGCTGATCATCGACTGGATCAGGTCCAGGGCCTCGCCGCCCCGTACCTCGCCAACGATGATCCGATCGGGCCGCATCCGCAACGAGTTGCGAAACAAGTCGCGGACCGTTAGCGCACCCCTGCCAGAAGGGTCCGGATGCCGGGCCTCCAGGTACAGACAATGGGGCTGCTGGAGGCGGAGTTCTGTAGTATCCTCGATGACCACGATCCGTTCGGACTCCGGGATGGCCCGCGACAACGCCCCCAACAGGGCGGTCTTGCCCGTGCCTGTCCCCCCAGAAATGAGGATATTCTTCCGCAGGCGGACGCACAGTTCCAGAAACTCCACCGCGGCGGGCGAGATGCTGCCCAATCGGACGAAATCGTCGAGCGTCAGCGCCGCCTGCGAAAACTTGCGGATGGTGAGATACGTCCCCCCCCGCGCGCTGGGTGGGATGATGGCGTGAACCCGCGAGCCATTGGGCAGCCGGGCGTCGAGCACCGGGTGTTCGTCGGTGATCTCTCGGCCTACCCATTGGGCCACGTTATTGACCGCCGACCGTAAGGCGTCCTCGCTGGGGAATCGCAGCCCGGTGTATTCCAGCCGCCCCGCACGTTCGATGTAAATCTCCTCCGGGCCGTTGACCATGATCTCGGTTACCGAGTCATCCTCCAAGAGCCTGCGGATAGGCTCGAGAAAGTAACGGACACTGGCCTCGAAGATGGCCTGCCGAGTCATCGAAACGTCTGCGGTGGTGCCGGGGGCGGCCTGAAAGCGTTCAATAGGGACAGCAACCTCAAACCGCTGCCCCCTATCATCCATAGTGGCCGGCCCGTAAGGAGTTGTCAACGGTGCGACCCGCCCGAAGGACCAGGCGGAATCGCGGCCATACGCAAAGCCAGGCCCTTCCAACTCGTCCCAAGGGACTGTTACGATGGTAGATTCGGGGGATACGCCCCCAGGCGGTCCTAGGGCGGGTGAGCCAGCCTGGCCGGCAGCTCGGCACAGGCGGCCGGCGGGCGAACCGGTGGCCCGCGGTCCGCCTTTACGCGGTTTAATTGGTGATCGATAGTGCCCGGCGCGGGTGGTGTGGTGATATCCGAAGAGCGAACTGTTCGGCCGAGGATTGCCGTGGTAGGCGGCGGGATCACGGGATTGGCCGCTGCGTTTCGCGTGACCGAACTGTGCCCCCAGGCAGAAGTCGTCGTCTTCGAGGCGGGCCCGCGGGTCGGGGGCGTGCTGCACACGGTGCACGAGGCGGGATTCCAGGTCGAACAGAGTGCCGACAATTTCATCACCACCGTGCCGTGGGGTGTCGATCTGTGCCGCCGCCTGGGGATGGCCGACGAACTCATCCAAACCAACCCGGCATTTCGGCAGACGTTTGTGGTGCGGCGGGGCAAGCTGCACAAGCTGCCCGATGGGTTCTTGATGATGGCCGCCACGCGGTTGTGGCCCATGGCCATTACCCCCATTCTCAGCCCATGGGGTAAGCTGCGGGCGGCGTGGGAATACGTGATTCCCCCCCGGCGTGAGGATGGCGACGAGAGCATGGCGCAGTTCGTACGCCGCCGATTGGGCCGCGAGGTGTTCGAGCGCCTGGTCGAGCCATTGGTCTCGGCCGTGTATGCGGCCGACATGGAAAGGCTCAGTCTCGAGGCCACGCTTTCGCAGTTCCGCGAGATGGAGAAGACCTACGGGAGCCTGATTCGGGCGATGCGGGCCCGAAAAAAGGCCCAGTCCCGGGGCGAGCCTTCCGATAGCGGGGCCCGCTACAGCCTGTTCGTAACACCGCGGCGGGGGCTATCGAGCCTCGTCGAGGTGTTGGCGGGCCGCCTGCCTGCCGGGGCCATCCGGCTGGGCTGCGCTGTTGACCGCCTTGCGTGGACCGGCGAGGGCCAGTGGTGGGTATGGACCCAATCCGCGACCCAGCCCAGCCCCCCGCCGTTCGACGGGGTGATCCTGGCCACCCCGTCGCACGTGGCCGCCCGGCTGGTCGAGGACCTCGACCCCAACCTGAGTGCCGACCTGGCCTCGATCGAGCACTCGGGCACGGCCATCGTGTCGGTGGGCTATGCCCGCCAGCAAATCGCGCACCCCTTGGACGGCATGGGGGTGGTGGTGCCGGCCATCGAGCAAAGCCCCATCCTGGCGTGCAGTTTCAGCAGTCAGAAGTATGCCCACCGCGCGCCGGAAGGCTATGTGCTTTTGCGCGTGTTTGCCGGCGGGGCCCGGCGGCCCGACTTGGCGGCCATGGACGATGGCCCTTTATGCGCCCTGGTGCTGGGCGAACTGGGCCGGCTACTGGGCATCCGGGGCCAGCCGGTGTATACCAACATCGCCCACTGGCCTGGGACCATGCCCCAGTACCACGTGGGGCACAAGGCCCTGGTCGCCCGGATCGAGGCCGCTGCCCGCCGCCTGCCGCGGTTCGCCCTGGCAGGCAACGCCTATCACGGCGTGGGCATTCCGCATTGCATTCACAGCGGCCAGCAAGCGGCCGAACAGGTGGTGGCGCAGCTTGCGCGAGGCCCTGCGGCCTGAAGGCGGACCGCTTTCGGCAACCCCAACCCAACTCCGTGGAGAACGGCAGCATGGAGAGGTTTCGCACCATGTCGGCCGACCGGCTGGCCGAGATCATCGCCGGTTTCGGGCGCGCGAGGATTGCCGTGTTCGGCGACTTCTTTCTGGACAAGTATCTGGATGTGGACCCCGCCCTGGCCGAGACCAGCCTGGAAACCGGCAAGATCGCCCACCAGGTGGTGGCGGTCCGCCACAGTCCCGGGGCGGCGGGCACGGTGGTGTGCAACCTGGCGGCTTTGGGGGCCGGCACGCTGTACGCCGTGGGGTTTACCGGCGACGATGGCGAAGGCTACGAACTCCGCAAGGACCTGGCCCAGTTGCGGTGCAACACCGAACACTTGCTGGCCGATCCCGAGCGCCGCACGCCCACCTATTTGAAGCCCCGCGACAGGACCGATCCCAGCCTGGCGGGCGAGCACAACCGCTACGATACCAAGAACCGCCAGCCCACCAGCGTGGCGATGCAGGAGCGGCTGGCGGCGGCCTTGGATGCGGTGCTGCCCCAGGTGGATGCCGTGATCGTGGCCGATCAAGTGCCCGAAGCCGAGTGCGGCGCCGTTACGCGCCGGATGATCGAGTTTCTGGCGGATCGCGCCCTGCGCTGGCCGTATGTGCTGTTCTGGGCCGATAGCCGGCACCGCATCCGCCAGTTCCGGCGGGTGATCATCAAGCCCAACCAGTTCGAGGCGCTGGGCTGGGAGAACCCGCCGCCCGATGCGGTGGTGCCTTTGGACCGGCTGGCCGAGGCCGTGCTGGCGCTGCGCCGGATGACCGGGGCGCCGGTCGTGGCCACCCGTGGTGCCGAAGGGATGCTGGTCAGCGACCCCCAGTTGACCTTGGTGCCTGGCGTGCGGGTCGAAGGGCCCATCGACCCCACCGGTGCGGGCGATAGTGCCACAGCCGGCACGGTGCTGGCGCTGGCCAGCGGCGCCGCGCTGCCCGAGGCGGCCCTGGTCGGCAACCTGGTGGCGTCGATCACGGTGCAGCAATTGGCGACCACGGGCACGGCCCAGCCCGAGCAGTTGCCGCCGCGCCTGGCCCTCTGGCAGCAACAGCAATCGCCCTAGGCCGGGCATTGCCACTCCGCGGAAAAAAGCCGCCGGCCCGGAGTGCTTGCGATTGCCGCCGAGGCCAAGGGGAGATTCACTCGGAGGTGGCGCTTTGCGCCGGGGCCACGCCGCTCGCTGCGGATTCGACGGCGGCCGGTTCGGGGGGGTACGGCGGAGGCGGGGCGGCCGGCCCGCGGGCATATTGCGGGAAGCGATCCTGGAGCGCCTGGACGGTCATCTCCTCCTGGCGCATGGCTTCCATGGCCCGCACGGCGGCATCGGCGGCCTGGAGCGTGGTGAGGCAGGGGATGCCCAAGGCCACGGCGGTGGCCCGAATCTTGCCCTCGTCGGTGCGCGCCCCCTTGCCGCTGGGCGTGTTCATGACCAACTGCACCTGGCCATCCCGCATATAGTCGATGACGTTGGGGTGGCCTTCCTGGAGTTTCTTGACCCGGGTCACTTTGATCCCGGCTTCTTCGAGCTTCTGGGCCGTCCCTCGCGTGGCCAATAGGCCGTAGCCCAGCCGTTCCAACCGCCGGGCCAGCTCCACGATATGTTCCTTGGCCCGGTCGGCCACGCTGATGAATATCTGCCCGCTCTTGGGCAGCACGCATCCGGCGGCGATCTGGCTCTTGGCGAAGGCGATGGAGAATCGCTCGCTGACGCCCATCACCTCGCCGGTGGACTTCATTTCGGGGCCCAGCACGATGTCCACCCCCGCGAACTTCACGAAGGGGAAGACCGCCTCTTTGACCGAGACGTGCGAAGGGATGGGGTCGCGGGTATAGCCCAATTCGGCCAAGGTGCAGCCGACCATCACCTTGGTGGCCAGCTTGGCCAGGGGCACGCCCGTAGCCTTGGAGACGAAAGGGACGGTTCGGCTGGCCCGCGGGTTGACCTCCAGCACATACACCACGGGCCGGCCCTCTTCCTTTTTCACCGCGTACTGCACGTTCATCAGGCCCCGGACGTTCAGCGCGCGGGCCAAGAGGCAGGTGGCCTGGCGGATTTCTTCGACCACCGGCCCGGGCAAGCTATAGGGCGGGATGGCGCAGGCCGAGTCGCCCGAATGCACCCCGGCCTCTTCGATGTGTTCCATGATGCCGGCCACCAGCACCTGCTGGCCGTCGGCGATGCAGTCCACATCGACCTCGGTGGCATCTTCGAGGAAGCGGTCGATGAGCACGGGTTGCCCCTCGGCCACCAGGAACGCCTCGCGCACGAACCGCTCGAACTGGGCGGCATCGTAGCAGATGACCATCGCCCGGCCGCCCAGCACGAAGCTGGGGCGGACCAGCACGGGAAAGCCGATGCGGGCCACCTCGGCCCGGGCCTGGGCCAGGTTGCGGGCGATGCCGCTGGCCGGCTGCTTCAACCCTAGCCGCAGCAGGAAATCGCGGAACCGCTCGCGGTCCTCGGCATCCTCAATGGTATCGACGCTGGTGCCGAGGATGGGTACGCCGGCATCGGCCAGGGCCCGGGCCAGATTCAGCGGCGTCTGCCCGCCGAACTGCACGATCACCCCGTCGGGCTGCACCCGGTCGTAGATGTTCAGCACATCCTCGGTCGTCAGCGGCTCGAAGAACAGCAGGTCGCTGGTGTCGTAGTCGGTGCTGACGGTCTCGGGATTCGAATTGACCATCACCGACTCGATGCCCATCTCCCGCAACGCGAAGCTGGCGTGGCAGCAGCAATAGTCGAACTCGATGCCCTGCCCGATGCGATTCGGGCCGCCGCCCAGGATCATCACCCGTTTGGTGCCGGGCCGCTTGGGCGGCGTCTCATCCTCGTCCTCGTAGGTCGAGTAGTAGTAGGGGGTGTAGGCCTCGAACTCGGCAGCGCAGGTATCGACCGCCTTGAAGGTGGCCACGATACCCCGCCGCTTGCGCTCCGCGCGGACCTCCATCTCCGTGGTGCCCCACAGCGTGGCCAACTGGCGGTCCGAGAAGCCGTACTGCTTGGCTTGGCGCAATAGGGGCGTATCCACCGCCTGCAGGCTGCCTGCGGCCCGCAGACGCTCCTCCATCTCCACGATCTGCTGGAGGTTGTCGAGGAACCAGGGGTCGATGCCGGTCAGTTCGTGGATCTCATCGACCGACATGCCGTACTTCAGCGCATAGCGGATGAACCACACGCGTTTGTCGTCGGGCCGGGCCAGCCGGTTCCGGACGTCGTCCAGGCTGGGTTGCTGCGGGGTGCCCCAGAAATCCTTGCCGTCGCACCCGAACCCGAAGGTCCCCACCTCCAGCCCGCGCATCGCCTTCTGGAACGATTCTTTGAAAGTCCGGCCGATGGCCATGGTCTCGCCCACGCTCTTCATCTGCGTGGTCAGGTCCGGGCGGGCCTCGGGGAACTTCTCGAAGGCGAAACGCGGGATTTTGGTCACCACGTAGTCGATCGTGGGCTCGAAGCACGCGGGGGTCTCGCGGGTGATGTCGTTGGCCAGTTCGTGCAGGCGGTAGCCCACGGCCAACTTGGCCGCAATCTTGGCGATCGGAAACCCCGTGGCCTTCGACGCCAAGGCACTGGAGCGGCTCACCCGGGGGTTCATCTCGATGACCACCATGCGCCCGGTCTTGGGATGGATGGCGAACTGGATGTTCGAGCCGCCGGTCTCCACCCCGATCTCGCGAATCACCGCCAGCGAGGCGTCGCGCATGCGCTGGTACTCTTTGTCGGTCAGCGTCTGGGCCGGGGCCACCGTGATCGAATCGCCCGTGTGCACCCCCATGGGATCGAAGTTCTCGATGGAGCAGATGATCACGACGTTATCGTCCTTGTCGCGCATCACCTCCATCTCGTACTCTTTCCACCCCAGCACCGATTCTTCCAGAAGCACTTCGTGGATGGGCGAGGCCAACAGGCCGCGGCTGACCAGTTCGTCGAACTCCTCGCGGTTGTAGGCCACCGAGGAACCGGTCCCCCCCAGCGTGAAACTGGGCCGGACCACAGCCGGCAGCCCAATCTCCTGGAGCACCTGCCGGGCCTCTTCCAAACTGCGGACGGTGCGGCCGCGGCACACGTCCAAGCCGATTCGCTCCATGGCCAGCCGGAATTGATCGCGCTCCTCGGCCTTGGCGATCACCTCAGGGGTGGCCCCGATCATCTCGACGCCATACCGGGCCAGCACCCCGGCACGATGCAGCTCCATCGCCAGGTTGAGGCCGGTCTGCCCCCCCAGCGTGGGGAGCAGGGCGTCGGGCCGCTCGGCCGCGATCACCTTCTCCACCATCTCGCAGGTCAGCGGCTCGATGTAGGTGCGATCGGCCATCTCGGGGTCGGTCATGATGGTCGCCGGGTTCGAGTTGACCAGCACGACCTTGTAGCCCTCCTCGCGAAGGGCCTTGCACGCCTGCGTGCCGGAATAATCGAACTCGCAGGCCTGCCCGATGACGATCGGCCCGGAACCGATGATCAAGATGCTTTTCAGATCGTTGCGGCGGGGCACGGGGACTCCCAAAAGTCGAGGAAACCACCGGAGCAAAGGGGCTAACCGCCTTTGGCCCCCCATAGCGTGGGCTGCCGGCCGGCTGCAAAATTACCTCATGTTACCAGTCTGCGCCGCCGGGCTTCAAGGCCGCGCCACCCCAACCGAGCCGCGACCGCCAGTGAGGACAAGACCGACCCGCGACCGCGAGGGAGCGGCCTATGGGGCCAAGCCCATGAACGACCCCTGCAAAGGCCCGCCGCACCGCTCCCTAGCGGTCGCGGCTCGGAAGGCGGCCGCCCAAACCCAAACCCCGCCGGCCGCGTACTTGGGGGTAGAGCCGCGGTGCGACATCCACGCGGGCCGTTATGCGCGAGGATTGCCCCTTCCCACTGCCGATTCGCTTCGAGGCCATCCGTGAGTATCCGATACCTAGTCCCCTGCACCTGCGGCCGCAAACACCCGGTGGAAGCCACCCAGGCCGGGCAGACGCTCCAATGCCCGTGCGGCCAGGCGGTTTCGGTTCCAACCCTGCAGCAACTCAAGGGGCTCCCGCGCGAGGAACACCCCGAGCCGGCCGCCCCTTCACCCCGCACCAGTCTGGCCCAAAGGCTCATGCTCATCGGCGGGATTGTGCTGCTGGCAGGGGCGGGGCTGTCGGCGGCGGTCTATTGGACGCGGCCACGGTGGTTGCCGTACGAGATGCTCTCGCCGGTCGAATCGCTGGTGGTCTGGCGGCTGTACACGCGCGGGCCGCAGATCCAGCTCTCCCCGGCCGAGAGGGAGTTCCACACCCTGTGCCAGCGCAACTCCCGCTGGCTGGCCATCACTTTGGCCATTGCGGCCATCGGGGCGGTGGTATTTGGTGCCGGACTCGTCGTGGCGGGGCGGAGTGGCCGGCCTTGGCCGGCATCCCCCGATCAGCGCCGCCGGAGCACATAAACCACGTCCTCGGTGTACCGGTCGACATCGATGGGGCAATCGATCTGGTACGCGAAATCGTAGGTCTCGAGCACTTCCAGTGTGCCCACCGTGCGGAGCAGCCTGGCCATTTGCTCGCGCGTGTAGGTGCGGAACGTCATTTCGTCCAAGAGCCGGACCTGCCGGCGAGGAGTCCACACGTCGAACTGCATGGCCACCCGCTCGATGCGGCGCCGGCGGTCCAAAGCGAGGGTCCACATCCGGGAAGTGACCGCCAAATGCCCGCGCCGTGCCGACCACTGCTCCTCTTGGCACTGCGGCTTGCCCGCGGGCGTCAGATGCAAGCCCAGGATGTATAGACCCCCTGGGCGGACGGCCTCCGCGATGCACTTCAAGTGGGAGCGGGCCGCCTTTTCGGTCGGAAGATGGCGGAAACTGTTGATGGTGTTGAACGCGGCATCGACCTTTCGGCGAAGGCGGAAGTGGGCCATGTCGCCCACGGTGGCCGCCGGGGCCAAGCCACGCCGCACGAAGCGGGCGTTGCAGTACGCCACCGCCTTGGGGTTTAGGTCCAGCCCCGCCACCTCATAGCCGGCCTGGGCGAAGCGTATCAAGAGGCGGCCTGTCCCGCAGGCCGGCTCGAAAACCCGCTCGACGTGCCCGATTGCGAATCGATTGAAACAGGCCCTCAGGAACGCGAACTCCGCCTGGGAGTCCGACCCGAAAAGCAAGTCGTAGTACTTCGGATAGTCGTACAGGTTCGCGCGGATGGTTTCCATGCGGACGAATTGTAGCCGTTTTCGAGTGCCGGCGACACGCCGCGGTCGCGCCATGCGGCTACGGCGCAGGCTTGCTGGAACTCGCACGACCGGCTACGTTGAAGGGGTCTGCGGGGCTTGCGGCGGGGGTAGTGGTTTGCGGTGTTTGCGGTTTACTGTCTCATTAAGGATGTTGGCTTTTTTGAAATGGCGGCGCGATGAAGGCAGCATTCATCCATCAGCCCGGCCCGCCGGAGAGCATCGTGTATGGCGACCTGCCGCGCCCGGAGCCGCAGGGCAGCCAGGTGCTGGTTCGGGTGGGAGCGGTAGCGGTCAATCCGGTCGACACCTATGTGCGCAGCGGAGCCATTGCCTGGCCACTGCCCAAGCCGTTCATCGTAGGCTGCGACCTGGCGGGGACGGTCGAGGCCGTGGGCCCGGCCGCCACACGGTTCAAACCCGGCGACCGGGTGTGGGGCAGCAATCAGGGGCTTTTGGGACGCCAGGGGACGTTTGCCGAATACGCAGCGGTGGGCGAAGAGTGGCTGTATCCGACCCCGGCGGGTGTGAGCGATCGGGATGCGGCGGCCACGGCGCTGGTGGGGATCACGGCCCACCTGGGGTTGTTCCGCGATGCCCGCCTGCGGAGCGGCGAGACGGTGTTTGTGCACGGGGGTTCGGGCGGGGTGGGCTCGTGCGTGGTGCAAATGGCCAAGATCGCCGGTGCCCGGGTGATCACCACGGCTGGCAGCGCCGAAAAGGCCGAGTTCTGCCGCCAGCTTGGGGCCGATGTGGTCATCCAGTACACGGTGGAGGATGAAAGCCAGGCGCTGCGGGCCGCGGCCCCGCAAGGCGTCGATGTGTGGTGGGAGACGCTGCGGGAGCCGGACCTGGAGCGGGCCATCGGCCACTTGGCCCTGGGGGGCCGGCTGATCTTGATGGCGGGGCGGGATGCCCGGCCGGTTTTCCCCGTCGGGCCGTTTTACACCCGCGACTGCAAGGTCTTCGGCTTCGCCATGTTCAATGCCCCGCCCGAACAGCAGCGGCAATGTGCTGAGGACATCAACCGCTGGCTGGCCGAAGGGAAGCTCCGGGCCCGCATCAGCCGGGTGATGAAGCTGGCCGACACGGCCGAAGCCCACCGCCTCCAGGAGCAAAGCACCCTGCACCATAGCGGCGCGTTGGCGGGCAAGATCGTGCTCGAGCCGTAGCGGCGCAGGGGCCGCGGCCGGGGGCCGGCCGAGCGGCCTGCCCGGGCAGCTTTCCCGCCCACGCCGGCCGGCACCATAGCGCGGGGCTGTACCATGTCGCATGCCGATGACCCACACCACTCGCAATCTGCCCAGCGCGACAAGCGGCGCGTGGCGCTTGTCAGCCTGTTGGCCGCGGTGGGGCTTGTCACCTTGAAACTGGTGGTCGGGCTTGCTACCAACAGCCTGGGCATCCTCTCCGAGGCGGCCCACTCGGCGCTGGACCTGCTGGCCACCGGCATGACCCTTTGGGCGGTGCACATCGCCTCGCAGCCGGCCGATCCCAACCACACGTACGGCCATGGCAAGTTCGAGAACCTCTCGGCGCTGGTCCAGACGCTGTTGCTCTTGGCCACGTGCGGGTGGATCGGCTACGAGGCCCTCGATCGCCTGGTACTGGCCGAACATGAGATCACTGTCCATGCCAATGCGTGGGCGTTTGGGGTGGTTGTGGGTTCGATCGCGGTGGACGCATGGCGGAGCCGGGCGTTGCGGCGGGCGGCCCGCAGGTATCAAAGCCAGGCCCTGGAGGCCGACGCCCTGCATTTTTCCACGGATATCTGGTCGTCGGCCGTGGTGCTGGTTGGCCTGCTGGGCGTGGCCTGGGGCCAGCGTCTGGGGATGCCCTGGCTGGTGCAGGCCGATGCGGTGGCCGCCTTGGGCGTGGCCGCCATCGTGGCCGTGGTCAGCCTTCGCCTGGGCCGGCAATCGCTGGCCGACCTCTTGGATGCCGTCCCCGCCGAACTGCGGGCCCAGGTGGCCGATGCCGCCCGGGGTGTCGAAGGGGTGGCCGAGGTCCGCCGCGTCCGCCTGCGGCGGAGCGGGGCCGAGACCTTTGCCGACGTGACCCTCTCGGTCGATCGGGGCACCGCCCTGGAGCGCTCGCACACCATCGCCGACCAGGCCGAGGCCGCAGTCCGCGCCGTGCTCCCCCGCGCCGATGTGGTGGTCCATATCGAGCCCGTCGTCCAGGCCGACGAGGATGTACTCACCACGGTGCGGGTGGTGGCGGCTCGGCACGGGCTGGGGGCCCACGCCATCCGCGTGTACGACGACCCGCCACGCCGCTCCATGGAACTGCACCTGGAAGTGAGCGAATCGCTCTCGCTGGAAGAGGCCCACCAGCAGGCCACCCGTTTTGAAGACGACCTGCGCCAGGCCCTGCCCGATTTAGCCCGCATCACGACCCATTTGGAGCCCATCGGCGGGCAATCGACCACGCAGCCGGCCTGCATGGCGGGGCAGGCCGAGGTGCTCCAGGCCCTCGACGAGTTCGTGCGCGCCACGCCCATGGCGATTCATCCCCATGACGTCGATGTGCAGCAAGCCGGCGGGGAGCTGGCCGTCTCGCTCCACTGCGCGCTGGACCCTGCGACGGCGATCACCGACGCCCACGGGGTGACGCAGCGCCTGGAGGAGTTCTTGCGGAGCCGGGTGCCCGGCCTGGGCCGGGTGGTCATCCACGTCGAACCGCCCGAAGCGCCTGCGGATGGGGGCTGAGAGAGCGCGCCGCTGCCACGGCAAGGGATCGCACTTGCGGCAGCGTGTTCCTACCGCACAGCTAAAGACACCGGAAAGCTACACCGGGCCCTTACGGGCCCGGCTCGGGGGGCCTTCCGGATGCTCAAGGCGAAAGAGCGTCTGGGGTACGGCGAGTACCGGAGCGCGGCGGAGGCGGCGAAGGGCGGCGGACGCGACGGAGCGCGTCCCTCCAAGTGTGGAGGGCCACGCTCTGTCGTGGCCGAGGCATGGCGTGTTGCCCGGTAACGTCCCGGGCTATGAACGGTTACCAAGTAACCTCGGCCCCGGCAGCGGCCCGGCACACGTACACGCTGGGTATCTTGCCCGTTCGGCGGGTGTATTCGGCGGTGGTGAAGCGGGTGAAGTCTTCGGCGGCCTCGGCCTGGACCAGAGCCACGGCACACCCTCCAAACCCGGCGCCGGTCATGCGGGCCCCGTAGCAAGCCGGGTGCGCCTGGGCTGCCTCGACCATCGCGTCGAGCGCCGCACTGGATACCTCGTAGTCGTCGCGCAGGCTCTGGTGGCTTGCGTTCATCAGCCGGCCTGCCGCCGCGGCGTCGCCGTTGCGCAGGGCCGCGGCGGCCTGGAGGGTCCGCGCGTTTTCGGTAATGACATGGCGGGCGCGGCGGGCCGTCTCGGCATCGAGCGACGCAGCGCGCCGCTGGAACTCCTCGAAGCCCACGTCCCGCAGCGCCTTGACGCCGAACGCCTGGGCTGCCGCCTCGCACTGCCGACGGCGCTGGTTGTACGCCGATTCGACCAGGCCCCGGCGGGTAGCCGTATCGAGCACCACCACCACGGTCTCGGGGGGAAGGGGCACAGGCTCGGTCTGGAGGCTGCGGCAGTCGATCAGCACCGCATGGCCCGCCTCGCCGCAGCCGGAAATCAACTGGTCCATGATGCCGCAGTTGACGCCCACCCACTGGTTTTCGGCCTTCTGGGCCAAAAGGGCCATGCGGGCCGGCTCCCAGCCGAAATCGCCGCAGGCCGCAAAGGCCCGGGCGGTGGCCATCTCCAAGGCCGCCGAAGACGAAAGCCCCGCCCCCACCGGCACGTCGCCCCGGACCACCCCTTCCCAGCCGGCCAGCCGGTACCCGGATTGTTCGAGGCTCCACGCCACGCCCTTGAGGTACTCGATCCAGCCGGCGTTTTCGTTACGCAATGCGTCCAGATCGAACTGGCCTTCGGCCTCGAAATCCAGCGAGTAGGCAACCACCCGGCGGTCCTGGCGCGGCCGAAGCGCAATCCACACCGCCCGGTCGATCGCCAAAGGAAGCACGAAGCCGTCGTTGTAGTCGGTGTGCTCGCCGATGAGGTTCACCCGGCCGGGGGCACGCACCACCCAGCGGGGCAGATCGCCATAGCGGGCCTGAAACGCGGAAACCAGATGCTCACGACAAACGGTCATGGACGTCGCCCAGTCGAGGTGAAAGGGGGGCAGGACGGGCCGCGGCGCGGGCTGGCCGCCGGCTCTCGTCCTCCCGCTCTTTCAAGTGATTGCCATACCCCACGGCCACCAGCGAGGCCACCAGTACCGCCAGCCCCAGGGCCAGGCGGCGCCGCGTGCGCCTGCTGGTCCCGCGCCACTCGTGCAGGGCAATGCCCCAGGCAGTACTGAAGAGGATGATGCTGGCCATGTGCAGCGACCAGCTCGAAAAACCGTACGGCCCCATCTGCGTCGTGCCCATGCCGTAGAACAAGAAGAGCACGTACCAGCTCGTGCCCGCCAGGGCCGAGAAAAAGTAGTTGTTGGCCAAAGGCGCCTGCCGGTTGAGGTAATCGCCCCCCGAGCGGTTCCTCAGGTTCAGCGCCAGGCACCAGAGAAAGTTGGCCGTGAACCCCCCGGCCAGAATGACCACGAACACCGGCGTATTCTGCCACAAGTTGGCGAACTCCGTCGTGGCACCGCGAGCCAGATTGGCCTGGCGGGCCAGCTCGGCGATCGGTTTGCCCGCGGCAATGCCATACGACATCCCCGCGCTCATGACCCCGGAGAACGTGGCCACCAGAATCCCCTTGAAGAAGTCGAACTCCTGGATGACCCGCTTCTTGTCAACCTCGGGCAGCTCGCTTTCTTTGGACATGCCGGCCAGCCCGGTGACCAGGATCCCGGCCAGGCACACGGCCACGCCGCCCAGCACCACCTGGCCGCCCAGCGAGGTTACGATCTCGCCCATCTGGCCGGCGAACACCGGCGGCATCAGCGTGCCGAAGGCGGCGCAATAGCCCAGCGCCACGGCCATTCCCAGCGACACGCCCAGGTAGCGCATCGTCAAACCGAAGGTCAGCCCGCCCACGCCCCACATCAGGCCGAACCCATAGCTCCGCAGCAAGCTCGACCAGGGGGCATCGCGGAGCACCTGCCCCACGCCAGGGCAGGTCAACAGCGCCAGCACCCACGGGGCGATGATCCAACTGAATACGCCCCCCACCAGCCAGTAGCTCTCCCACGACCAGCCGCGCACCCGGCGGAAGGGGATATAGAAGCTGCCAGCGGCCAGGCCGCCGAGCATGTGCAGTATCACCCCCAGAAACGGATTGGCTTGCATCCCAGACACCACCCAAGCAGGTCGCACGCAGCCGCCCCGGTTATCAAGCGTGCTATGCTAGCCGCCGGCGCCACTCGATGCAACCGGCAGCGCCCCCACGAGCCGCGGGCTTCCTCCCGGCGGTAACCGTTCACGGCGCGGGGCCTTCCGGATGCTCAAGGGGAAGGAGCGTGCGGGGGAGGGCGAGTATCGGAGGGCGGCGGACGCGACGGAGCACGGCGGACGCGACGGAGCGCGTCCCTCCAGGGTGGAGGGCCACGCTCTGTCGTGGCCGAGGCATTGTCTGTTGCCCGGTAACGTCCCGGGCCGTGGACGGTTACTTCCGGCGGCCCTGGCGCGCGTGCTAAGCACGCACCCTGCCTGCTTGACCTCAACGGCCGGTCCGGCTAGCTTGGACCATCAGCCGTAGGGCGGGCAGGGCCCATCCATCTTGCAAGCACGAAAAAGGAGCGGACCATGATCAAACACATTCCGGGCATCGGTTGGTTGGCAGCGGCGCTGGTTGGCGGCACGCTGGCGGTGGTCGGTTGGGTAAGCTGGAGTGGGGCCGCCGACGCTTCGCCGCCGGTCTTGAAATCCCAAGTGGTCCGCTGGGACGATGCCCGGGTCCACAAGGCCGACTGGGGCCAGATGCGGTTCTACTTCACCGGCCAGACCGGGGCCACGCAAAACGTGCTGACCGCCGTGGCCATCGTCGAGCCGGGCAAGGCCGTCCACAAGGCCCACCGCCATGCCGAAGAGGAGTATCTGGTCCTGGTCGACGGCACCGGCACCTGGCATCTGGCTGGCAAAGAGTTTCCCGCCCAGCGCGGCGATATCCTGTATGTGGAACCGTGGGTGTATCACGGGCTGAAGAACACCGGCGACCGGCCGCTGATCTTCCTCGTGGTGCGGTACCAGGGGAAGGGGGTTGCGGCACCGCCGCGGCCCGACGACCGGCCCGATGAGCTGTAAGCGGCACCGGCCGCCTTCGGTTAGCGACGGTCTGCCCGCGGGCAAAGCCCGCGGGGTATTTCACTTCGAGCACACGGGGAGCCGACGATGAGCATCCAGAGCATTGTGTCGCAGAAACTAGCGATCGACGGGGGCCCCAAGGCGGTGACCAACACCTTGCCCGGCTGGCCCCAATTCGACGAAAACGCCATCCGCGCGGTCGAAGCGGTACTGCGGTCCGGCAAGGTGAACTACTGGACCGGGCCGAAGGGCATGGAGTTCGAGCGGCGCTTCGCCGAGTGGCAGGGGAGCAAGTATGCCATCAGCGTGGCCACGGGCACGGCGGCCCTGCACGTATGCCTTTCGGCCCTGGGGATCGGGCCCGGCGACGAGGTGATCGTCCCCAGCTATACCTTCATCGCCACGAGTTTTGCGGTGCTCCAGGCCGGGGCCATCCCCCGCTTCGCCGATGTGAACCTCGAGGACCACTGCATCAGCGTCGCCTCGGCCGAAAAGCTGGTCAACCGCCGCACCAAGGCCATCATCCCCGTCCACCTGTACGGCAACGTCTGCGACATGGACCCGCTGCTGGAGTTCGCCCGCAAACACAATTTGTTCGTCATCGAGGACAATGCCGAGGCCTTTGGCGGCAGCTACAAGGGGAAGAAGACCGGCACCCTGGGGCACATGGCCGCGTGCAGCTTCTGCCAGAACAAGACCTTCACCACCGGCGGCGAAGGGGGCATGGTCACGACCGACGACGAGGAACTGGCCTGGCAGGCCCGTAGCTTCCGCGACCACGGCTACGATGTGAAGGAGCGGCTGAACCTGCTGGCCCTGGAACAAAAACTCCCCTACATCCACAACCGCCTGGGGTGGAACTACCGGATGACCGAGATGCAATCGGCCATCGGCCTGGCCGAGCTGGAACGCATGGATACCTGGAACATGCCCCGCCGCCGCCGCAATGCCCACATCCTGATGGACATGCTGGGCGAGCTGCCCCGGGTGAAGTACATGCCCATCGATACACCGGAGCGCCAGAACGGCTGGTACGTGTGCGCGTTCTCGCTGGATATCGAGAACATGGGGTGCGACATCCAGCAGTTCGTGGCCGCCGCCACCGCCGAGGGATGCCCCTGCTGGAAGGTCTTTTGGCCCCAGTGCCACACGGAGCGGGCGTTCCAGGAGCGGCGCGGCTTCGGCAACTCGGGCTTCCCCTTCACCTCCAAGGAGTACACCGACCCCGAAAGCGTGGACTACTCGAAGGTCGAGGTCCCCAACGCCCGCTGGCACGAGACGCACACCTTCACCTGTTTCGCCTTCCCCACCTGTTCGGAGGAAGACATGAAGCAGATCGGCGCCGGCCTGGTCAAAGTGATCAAGGCCTACTCGTAGCAGCGCGCCTTGCCCTTCGGGCGGGCAACGCCGTACGGCCGGCTAGGCTTGCCGCCGGCGGAGGATGAACACCGCGTCGGAAAGCTCGTCGGTCAGGCGCAGGGGCCGATCGATCTCGTACCAGAAATCGAACACCTCGCACAGTTCCCATTGCGGCACGGTGGCCAGCAGGCGCCGGAACTGCCGGGCGGTGTACAGCCGCAAGGGGAACTCGTCGCGATAGCGCCGCGCAATAGCCCCCTGGCGCACCAGGAGGCTGATGCGGATGCGCTCGATGCGCTGCCGGCGGTCGGCCGCCAGCACGCGCAGGGTGACGGTAACGGCGGTCGGGCCGCGGCGCTCCGTCCAGCGTTCGATGCACTCCTCGGCCGCGTCCGGCGGCAGCAGATGGAAGCCCAGCACGTAGATTCCGCCGGGCCGGAGGCTCTCGGCCACGGCCTCGAGATGCCGCCTGGCCTCTTCCTCGGTGAGCAGGTGCCGGAAGCTGTCGAAGGTGTTGTAGGCGGCATCGAAGGCCAGGGGGGCGCAGAAGTGGGCCATATCGGCCTGCACCAGGTGGGCCTCGAGCTTTTGCCGGGCCAGCCGGCGGCGGAGGTACTCGAGGGCGGGCCGGCTGGTGTCGAAGCCGGTCATGCGGTAGCCGCGGCGGGCCAGCGCGCACACCAGCCTGCCCGTGCCGCAGGCCGGTTCCAGCACCCGGCGCACCTCGATCGCGGCGTAGCGGCGGAAGGCCGCCTCCAGGAAATCGGCCTCGGCCGGCGTCTCCGACTGGAAGGCGATGTCGTAGTACCGCGGAAGAGCATACCACGACGCCAAGACCGGGGTTGTGCCCATCGCCGCCTCCCTTACGCCCTGGCCTAGCGCCGAGGCGCACGGCGGTTGCAGCGACCCGGGGCTCGGTGCTCCCGCGGTAACCCTGGCGCCGCCGGTGCAGGGCGCTTACACCTCCTTGGAGACCAGCACCACATCCTGCTCCTGCTGGTCGTTGAAGACGAAACCCCGGTTGCGGAAGGTGGCCAGCATCCGGGCGTTTTCCTTGGAGGTCTCGGCCACCACGCGCTTGACCCCCCAGCGCTTGGCCACCTCCAGGCAGTAATCGGTCAGCAGGCCCCCTAGTCCGTGGCCATGCCAGCGGTCGACGACGATCACGGCATATTCGGCGGTTTCGTGGTTGACATCGGCCACCAGGCGGCCCACGCCGATGAGTTTGCGCTCGCCGTTTTCTTCGACCTCGGCCACGATGCCCATCTCGCGGTCGTAGTCGATGAAGCAGTACCGCGTGGCCATCTCGTGCGTGGTCTGCTTGAACAGGTAGCTGAAGCGGAACCACAGCGTCTGCGTCGAGCAGTTGGCCAATAGATCGTGCCACAGGGGCTCGTCTTCCGGCTTGATGGGGCGCAAGGTGACCGGTGTGCCGTCCTTGAGCGTCCGCTGGGCGACGAACTCCTCGGGGTACGGCCGGATGGCCAGGTGCGCGTACGGCCGCACACCGTGGATGGCCAGCTCGCGGTCCACCACCACGCGGGCATCCAGGGCGATCACGTCGTTCGGGGTGACCAGCAGGGGATTGACATCGAGTTCCTTGATTTCCGGGTAATCGGCCACCAGGTACGAGAAACGCATGAGGATCTCGATCAGCCGGTCGATATTCACGCCGGGCCGGCCGCGGTACCCGCGCAAAAGCGGCCACGACTTGAGCGACTCCAGCGCCCGCCGGGCCAGCGCCTCGTTCAGCGGCGGCAGGGCCAAGGCCCGGTCGCGGAACACCTCGGCGGCCACCCCGCCCATCCCCACCATGATCACCGCCCCGAACACCGGGTCCTTCTTGGTCCCCAGGATCAGCTCGAAGCTGTTGGGATACGACACCATCTGCTGGACGGTAACGCCCAGAATCTGGGCATCGGGCCGCAGCTCGGCGGCTGTGCGAGTGATGCGGTCATACGCCTGCCGCACCGCTTCGTCGCTGCTGAGGTTCAGCACCACGCCCCCGACATCGGTCTTGTGCGTGATCTGCGGCGAATGGATCTTCATCACCACCGGATAGCCGATCCGCCGCGCCAGGTCCACGGCGTCCTCCTTCGAGCGGGCCAGATACGGCTTGGTCACGGGAATCTCGTAGGCCTCGAGGAACGCCTTGGACACGTTCTCCGAGAGGATGTCGCTCCCCTCGCTCAGAATGCTGTCGAACACCTTTCGGAGGCGCTGGCGGTCGAGCGTAAACGCCATGGGGATGTCGCGGGGCGTTTCGTGCAGCATGCTCAGATTGCGGGCATACGTCACCAGATGCATGAACGCCCGCACCGCCTTCTCCGGCGTGGTGTAGGTGGGGATGCCCGCGGCATTGAGGATCCGCATCCCTTCCGCCACGGTGCTCCCGCCCATCCATGCCGCAAGGATGGGTTTGTGGGCCCGGGCAGCCACCTGCGCTACCGCGTGCGCCGTGCCCGTCGAATCCGTCATCGCCTGCGGCGTGAGGATCACCAGCACCGCGTCCACATTCTTGTCCTGGAGCACGACTTCCAGCGCCTTGGCATAACGGTCGGGCGGGGCGTCCCCCAGCACATCGACGGGGTTATTGTGCGACCAGAACGGCGGCAAAATGGCGTTGAGCTTCTCGATGGTCTGCTCGGAGAGTCCCGCCAGCTCGCCGTTACGCTCGATCAGCGCGTCGGTGGTCATCACCCCGGGGCCGCCAGCATTGGTGATGATGGCTAGCCGGTCGCCCTTGGCGGGCTGCTGCCGAGCCAAGAGCTCGGCCACGTCGAACATGTCTTCGATCTGGAAAATGCGTTCGATGCCCGCGCGCTGGAACGCGGCTTCATACACGGCATCGACCCCGGCCATGGCCCCGGTGTGCGAGGCGGCAGCCTGGGCCGACTCGGCAAATCGCCCCGCCTTGTACGCCACGATCGGCTTGGTGCGGGCGAAGGCCCTCGCCGCCGACATGAACTCCCGCGCCTCGGTGATCGACTCGATATACAAGATGATCGACTGCGTCTCCGTGGCCGACCCGAAGTAGTCGATCAGGTCCGCCATGCTCACATCGAGCATGTTGCCCACCGACACGAAATACGAAAACCCGATCCCCTCGTCGATCGCCCAGTCCAGCACCGAAGTGCAAAGGGCCCCCGACTGCGAAATGAAGCCGATGTGCCCCTTCTTGGGCGTCGCCGATGCAAAACTGGCGTTCAAACTGATGCCGGGAACGATAATGCCCCGGCAGTTGGGGCCAAGAATCCGCATCCCGTCGAACCGGGCCTGCTCCTCGCGAATCTTTTGCTCCAGCTTGCGGCCCTCTTCGCCCATCTCGCGGAAGCCCGCCGAGATGATCACCACCCCCCGCTTCCCCCCCTCCCCCGTCTGCCTCCCTTCTCTGTTTTTTTTTTTGTTTTTAATAGAAAATTTATATCTTCTCTTTCCCTACCTAGCGCTGTCTGAATCCCTTCCCCGCCTTGAAGGGGGTTGAAACTA
>JBBIQF010000093.1:0-23008 GCA_037442445.1 Planctomycetaceae bacterium | reverse complement strand
CGCCACGCTCGACCACTTCTGGGCATTGGCCGTGTACGTGTTCACCAGGAACGCGGCGCTGGAGCCTGCCGGGTCCTGCACCGGGGCGCCGCTGGAGGTTACGCCCTTCAGCCCGCCCAGGGCATTGAACCGCCGGGCGTAAATGTCGGCCTGCTCGCGGCCGTTGGCCGCGTTGCCGTCCTCGTCCCGGAAGTTCGTCCACGTAACGATAAAGTCCCCATCGGCGTCCGCCGCCACGCTGGCAAAGCGCTGGTCGTCGCCGTTGAAGGGCGAGCCGCCCTGAATGGGCGTCACGTCCAGCACCGGGGCCGCGTCGGGCACCACCACGGGATTCCCCTGGCCGTCCAGGATCGGCTGCCCGGTCGCCGGGTCCACCAGCGGCATGTCGGCCGGTGTGCCGTCGGCATCGAACAGGCGGAAGTACACCCGGTCCCGGCCGGTGGCCGGGTCCGTGGCCGTCCACACCACCACGTAGTCGCCATCGGCATCCACCGCCACCGCCCCCGGCGTTTCGGGATACGTGCGGGCGTTGTTGCCGCCCGGAGTGGTGGTGACCGGCGTATCGCCGGTGGCAGCGCTAATGGGCTGGTTGACCACGAAGGTGCGGGTGAAGTCTTGTCCGCCGGGGATGAAGCCGGTGCTCCCCAGGGGATTGCCCGCGCGGTCGCGGAGGCCACTCTGGCCGGGCGAGGTGGCCGTCGGGGCCACCGGCGTCCGGGCGACTACGGTGTACACGCCCACGGGCAGTTCGGGTGTTACTCCGCCCGGATCGGGGTCGAACCCGTTGCCATCCAGCTCGAGCACCGCCTCGTACTTGTTGGTCGGCAGCCGGTTGAGGCCCGCGAATTTGACGGGATCGCTCTGGGCCAGGTCGGCCGACTTGTTCATCCCGTAGTAAATGGCCTTGATACCGCCCAACAGCGGCACGCCGTTCTTGAGCAGTTGCCAGTTATCGGGATTGGTGACGCTGTCCAGGCCGGTGGTCATCATGTCTTCGTCGAAGGTGACGACCACGAACCGGGCCGGCCGGTCCACCGCGCCCTGGTTATCCAGCCAGGTGCCGTCGGCATCCATGAGTTCCACCACGCGCGGGCCGGCGGTGTCGCGGGTCTCGATGAACCGGCGATAGTAGATGCTCTGGTTGGCCACGCTGCCGTCGGTGTAGCGGTTCTCCTGCGTCCAGACCGCCACGAAGCTGCCGTCGGGCTGCATGTCCAGCGAGACGAACCGCTGTTCGGTCCCCACGTCGGCCGCCATGTACTCGCCGATATCGGGTGAATACGTGGCCGTGCTGCCGATCTGCATGTTGTGCCGGGTGATGAACATGAACATCTGCGTGTCATGCACCTCACCCTGGAAGGTGATCTCGTACAGGTAGTCGTTCGGCGCGATCGCGGGCAACAGGCCCACGTTGTCCAGGTCGTAGGGGGTGCCGTCGCGGTAGGTCTTTTCCGCATTGCTGATCAGCCGCACCGTGACCGGCCCCTCGAAGAAGTTGTAGGGCCAGTTGGTCCCGGTCCGCTGGGCATTGCGCAAGGCCGTCTCGATGGCGTCGCGGGTCTGCGTGGGGTTGACCGGGCCGCTGTTGGGGAAATACACCGGAGCGATGGTGATGTCCTCGAACCCGCTGCGGCCGGAATGGTACAGGCGGATGGTGAAATCGCCTTGGGTGGCGTTGCCATCGAGTTTCAACAGCCAGCGGTTGTTGTGCCCGTCGCGCTGGGCGTTGAGCACACTGTCGCTGTAGACGGTGGTATAAAGCCCCGAGACAGGGTCGGCATCGAAACGGGAATAGAGCGCGCCGCTGGCCTCGCCGCGCAGCAGGCCGGCCACGCTATTGAGGATGGCATACAGCCGGCCGAACTGCTTGAGCTGCGCCGCGGTGGGATTCTTGCCCACGCGGTTGTAGGCGCGGATCATGATCGCCTCGATCTCCGAGTCGATATCGCCCGTACTCCCCTGGTTGAAGTCGAAGATGGGAATCGTCTCCGCCGCCGGGTCGAAATACTGGCGCAGGTCGGCGTTGGTGTTGGCGTTGATCAGGCGCTGCAATAGCGCCCGGGCCTGCTGCGAGAACAGCGAGATGTTCTGCGAGACATCGGGCCCGAAGCCCTCGAAGCTGATGGCCAGGTCGCCGTCGGCATCCAGCCCCGGCCGGGCGCCGAGTTGGTCGAGCGGCCAGAAGGCGTTGCCCGCCGCCGCCAGGTCGGCGCTATTGACCCGGAACTCGGGGCGGAGCACCGACCCATCGGGCCGGTACATGATGGCGTGTACGCCCATCGAGGTGCCGCCGATATTGTCGGTATCGAAAAGCGCATCGGTGGTGATGATCAGGTTGTTGGCGCTATCGAAGGCCGCGGCCCCGTTGCCGCCCGGCATCTGGAACAGCCGCTGGAACACCGGGCTGCCGTTGGGCGCAAACAGCGAGGCGAACGTGGCCACGCCAATCGTCCCGCCCGTGAAATACTCGAAATTGGCGGTGCGGCTCCAGGTGACCACGGTGTAGCCGTCGCTGCTCATGGCCACGAACGGGTCGAAGTACACCACGGTGTCGTCCACCGTGAGCTGCACCTCGGTGCCCAGGCGCTCGCCTCGCCGGCCGAACCGCTGCATGAGGATCTGGTTGAAGAAGCTCATGTCCTGCCCGCCGGTCGCCCAGGCGATGGTGAAGTTGCCCGCCTCGTCCATGCCCACACTGGGCTGGAACTGCGGCCGGGCCGTCGTGGTGTTCACGCGGAAGGTGGAGATGTCCTCCGGCCCGGTGGCCACGGGGTCGTCATCCGGCTCGGTATCGATCACGGTGACGGTGCCCGGCAGCATGGGCTGGCCCTGGGGGCTAAGCTCCGGCACGTACACGATCTTGGGCTGGTTCACCCCGCCCGAAAGCCCGCTAAATGTCACCTGGAAGCGATAGGGGTTATTATTGTTGAGCGCGCGGACGGTCACCCCTTCAAAGCCCGCGGCCACCAGGGCAGCCTCGATAGCCAGGGCGTTGCCCGTAGGATTGGCGCTATCGAACTCGATGACGTTCGTCGGCGTACCGGTGGCACCCACCTGGAGGCGGAAGGTACCGGTGACCCGGCCGGTGCCCACGTCGAACACCAGCGTCTGCACGTCGTCCCAGTAAGTCCGCACCCCCTGGATCCAGTTGCCGTTGGCGTCGCGCATCATCCCCCGGACCGAGGCGGGATCGTCCACCATGCCGATGGGCGAGAACCGCCGCGCGAAGATGTCGGTCACGCTCCCCGGAATCTGCGAGTCGGGCACCACGCTCTGCCAGACGATGACGAAGTCGCCATCGGCATCCATGGCCACCGAGGGGTTGATCTGGTCCACCGCGTCCGGCCCGAAGGTGAACGGGTCGTCCGGCTCCGGCGGATTGACGCGGAACTCGGGCGACGGCTGCTTGAGCGTCTTCACGCTGCCCGGCGGCACGTCCAGCGCCGCACCGGTCTCATCCATGACCGAGGAAATGACCAACAGCGGATGGTCCTTCTTGCCCGACGTGCTGGTGAGATTCGGATTGCTCGAAGGCCCGCCAAAGGTGATGTCGAATACCCGCCCATCCAGGCTCTGCCCGCTGGAATCCACCAGGCCCAGCACCGGCTTGACCGTCACCAAAGGTAAGGCCGTGGTGAGAATCTGCGGCTGGGTGTAGGGGCCTTCCGGCGGAATGCGGTCGGGCGGCGGCATCTCGATCGGCCCGATGCCGATCGACTGCTGCGTCTGCCAGAAGTATTGCTCGATGGCCTGGGCGGTCAGCGCCGGGTTGTCCGGCGAGATGGGAATATTGGCGATGGTGATCGGCTCGCGGACCGTCGAGACCTGCACCGCCGGCAAGAACCCGCTGAGGTTGAAGTCCTGGATGGTGATCTTGGGGTTCTGCCCCGCCGCGGCGTTGCCATAGTTGATGACGAACTCGTGGGGGTTGAGGGCCACGACGGTGGCGTCGGCCAAGAGGCCGCCAAAGTTCTGAATCTGGGCCTGGAGCGTGGCTGCCAGCGAGTCCAGCGGCTGCGTCTCGTCGTAGAACCAGGTCTGCGTCTGGGGCACCCCGCCGCTGCCGGGCGGCAGATAGCCGAGGACGATCAACCCCTGGATGTTCTGCTGGGTGGATGCCGCCGGCTCGTAGGCGGCGCTGATGGTAATCTTCTGCGCCCCGGGGCTGCCGTACACCAGCGAAAGCCGGGCAAACGCCGCCGGGTCCTGGTTGGCCAGCACGCCCTGGGGCAAGGTGATCCGCTGGACCTCGTCGGTGAAGTAGCGGGCGTAGATGTTGGCCTCGGTGAGCACGTTGCCGTTGGCATCCAACAGGGGCTGCCCGGTGGCCGGGTCCAGGACCGGATCGCGGCGGGTCCAAACGACCACGAAGTCGCCGTCGTTATCGGCCGCCATCGCCTGCGAAACGAGGTCCGCCCCCCAGGTGGTATCCAGGCGCGACGTATTCTGGAGGGCGCCGGTGGGCTGGTTGACCAGCACGTCCTCCCAGTCGGCGGGCACGAGGCTCAACAGCGTGCGCTCTTCCAGGGGGTCGATCGCCAGATGCCGGGGCTTCCGCTGCCTGGGCCGGATGGCCGACTCGCGCCGGAACTTCCCGCGCAAGTGGTCGATACTCGAGGCCAAACGCCGTAACGACTGTCCAACACGCGACATGACCATCATCCCCTAATCAAAGTTCCGTAGTCCGGAAGCCACGGGTCCTGTGGGTGAATCGCAAAGCACGCCGGGCTGGCCCAGCGCACTAGGAGGCCAATCTGCTCCGGGCCCTGCTCCCTGGCCGGCATCCCGAATCTCGGCGCTGGGCCGCAGCCACCACGACGACTCGGGATGCGTCATCGCCTGCCGGGCCGCCTCTTTCTCCAGGTTCAGGATCATCGGCCGATGCACGCCCGGCAGAAACTGCACATCGTAAAGTTCCTCGCAGCCGGCGGTGAACTCCAGCATCCCCACCTCGGTGCCGCGGCGGAGGTCCACCACGGCCACACCGCACCGCAGGCGCTCGTAGCGGGCCTGGATGGGCAGGCCGCCAAAGATGTGCTTCTCGCGAATCTTGCACAGGCCCACCAGTGCAAACGGCCCCACGAAGGCAAGACCGCGGAGATAACCCGGCAAGCCGCACACCGTCTCGGCCTGGCCCGTGCGCACGTCCACCACCACCAACTCCCCCGTGCCCGAATTGAGCACCCAGAGGCGCTGGGCATACCAGCGGGGCGAATGGGGCATGGCCAGCCCGCCCAGCGCCACCTCGCCGGTGGCGATGTCCAGCACCACGCCACCGGTGGCCTTGTTGGGCCGCCACCCGCCCGGGGTGTCCGTCATGCCCAAGGCGGTAACATAGGCCGCCTTGCCGTCCCGAATGGCCACCCCATTGAGGTGGCAGCGGTCCTCCGGCACCACGTCGCTGATAAACGCGGGTTTCCACACGGGCACGAAGTTGTACCGCGGGTCCAGCCGCGCCAGGCAAGAAAACCGGGTGTTGACCACCAACAGCTCCTCCCCCTCGAACACCACGTCATGCGTGTGCAAGTCGCCGGTGTGGTAAGTAACCCGGGGGAGAAAGAGGGCATCGTACCGGCCGGGCTGGTCTTCGAGATACTCCGGCGCCAATAGAGGTGCGTTGGCAAAGAGGGTGACATCGTACCGGGTGGCCAGCGCCATCCGCCCCCCTTGGACCGCCAAGCCGAGCGGCTTGTCGAACTGGCGCATCAAGAGGGTCACTTGGCGGCCGTCCCACCCCACCATGGCCACTTTGCCCGCCTGGTAGGTCGAGATGGCCAGCGAGCCGCCGCACTGCGCGATCCAAGCCTCGAACCCGCTCGACACGGCGCAGTCGATCCGGACGGGTTGGCCCGCTGGCGAAATGCTCATCGTACCTCTCGAACTACCGTGCGTTGTAAGACCTGTTCCGGACCGTACGGCTAAGCGGCGCTGGCTCGGAGGTGCCCAATCGCCAAAAACGGCTGGAAGACAAGGTTCCGGGTGGGCCGGCATACGCCTGTTTCCAAAGGCCCAACCGCCGCGACCGCCCCCATAGGGGTTCTGCTTGGGGCCCGGGCGGCGGATCCCCCGTGGATAGGCGGCAGGCCTAAGCGGAAATGGCGCACACCTAACGTCTTACCCGTTTTTGCTCTCCCTCCTGAGTTGCGGCAGCGCACTGGCTTGCCTTGTTTCGCTAGCTTAGCAATTCATGATGATTGCAGGGCCTTGGAGCGTCAAGCAGTTTCCCGCGACCGAGGGCCGTGGCCGGCCACCGTCTGCCAGGATGCCATTCTGTGGTTTTCACCCCAGTCGTTTCCCGTTGCCCCGTCGTGTTCATGCCGCGTGCCGAATAAGGCTCCTAGTACGCGGTGTGCCCAACCCATTGGACGAACGGGGGGCGAAGGGGGTTCCCGGGATTTGCGCTGTACCGACGTCGTGGGGTGAAGTACCACCCTATGTTCCTACTAGCTCTGCCCCTGTTTTTCCGGCGTTTGCCGCCAACGCGATTCGTTCTACAATCAGGCCCCAGCCGTGGCGTCAAGCCTGCGATGGAGCCGCCGGGCTTTGAAAGGAGTCGCGCATGCCAGGGGTGCTTTCGTGTTCGTCTCCGCAACGGGTTTTGGTGGTCCGCCTGAGTGCCATCGGCGATGTGATTCACACGTTGCCGGTGGCCTGTGCACTACGCGATGCGTTTCCGCAGGCCGGGATAGCGTGGGTGGTGGAAAGCCGGGCGGCGGCGCTACTCCGCGGCCATCCTGCCATCGACGAGTTGGTGGAGCTGCCCCGCGGCTTTCTGAAATCCCCGGCGTGCGTGTGGCAATTGCGGCGGCAGTTGCGCCACTGGCACCCCGACGTGGCCATCGACGTGCAAAGTCTCAGTAAGAGTGCCATCGTGGCGTGGCTTTCGGGGGCGCGGTGGCGGATCGGTTTTGCCCGGCCCGAGGGGCGCGAGATCGCCCCGTGGCTCAACCGGATCCAGGTTCGGCCCCGGGCGGTGCATGTCGTGGAGCAGTATCTGGAGCTTTTGGAGCCGCTGGGCATTGTTCGGCCCGCCGTGCGGTTTGGCATCCCCGAACTGGCGGGCGAGGGCCAGGCGGCCGAAGCGTTGATCCACCAGGCAGGTCTGGCTGGCGGGTTCGCGGTGCTCAACGCGGGCTCGGGCTGGCCCTCCAAGCGCTGGCCCAACGACCGGTTTGCCGCGGTGGCCTGCCACCTGGGCGAGGTATGGCATTTACCCAGCCTGGTGGTGTGGGCGGGCGAGGAAGAACGCCGCTGGGCCGAAGCCATCGTCCAGGGGGCCAGGGGGCACGCTAAGCTGGCCCCGGCCACGTCGTTGCGCGAGCTGGCGGCCGTGCTCCGGCGCGCTCGGCTGCTGGTCAGCACCGATACCGGCCCGTTGCACCTGGCTGCGGCTGTCGGTACGCCGTGCGTGGGGCTTTATGGCCCCTGGCCGGCCGAGCGCAACGGGCCTTACGGCCGGCCGCACATCGCCATTCAAAAAATCCGCTTTGAGGGCACCACGCGGCAGCGGCGCACGGCGCCGGCCAGCCTGATGGAGGCGATCGACGTTGCCACGGTCTGCCAGGCTTGCGATGCGCTATTGGCACGCGATTACATCCAGGCCGCCTGACCCGCGCCGCCCGCGCGGCTTGCCCGAACGGCTTTCGGTAGCCGCTCCCCCTGGAACGCCAAGTCGGTGTGGAGCTATACTGATCGTGCCTGGAAACAGAGAGGGGGGAGCGGCGGGTCGGCAACGGGGCGACTCGCCACAGTTTTCGGGTCTCCTCGTCTTACGCGCTTGGGGGAAAGGAGCAGCCATGTCACGTCGGTGGTTGCATGGCGTGGCGGCCGCATTGGCCGCCATTGCCGCGGTCTCATTGGCTCTGGGCCAGAAGGAGCCGGCCAGTCGCGAAGCTTTGCCGGCAAAACCCGTGGCAGCGTTGGGTGGCGGCTGGGGCGCGCCGTGGTACGGTGTGCCCGGTTATGCCGCCTTGGCGTCGGCCAGCGTCCAGAAAGAACTCGGCCTGAGCGACGAGCAGAAGCAGAAGCTCCAGCAGATCGCCGAGGCCTTCCGCAAGGAAACCCAGGACGCTTGGCGCCAGGAGTGGGAGAAAATCCGCCACCTTTCGCCGGCCGAGCAGCAGAAGCACTGGGCCGCCCAGCGCGAAACCCTGGCCCGCCGCGGCAAGGAACGCGTTGCGGCGGTCCACAAACAGGTCGAAGCGGTCCTGACCCCACAACAACTCGCGCAGCTCCAGGAGATCAATTTCCGCAACCGTGCGGCGGCCATGCTGCACAATCCGGGCACCCTGGACCGCCTGGCGGCCACCCGACAGCAGAAGGAACAGTTGCGGAAACTCCGCGAGGAGTTGCAGGAAAAAATCTATCAGCTTCAGCGCCAATCGTTCGAGGAGAGCTTCCGGTTGCTCACCCCCGAGCAGCAGCAGAAGCTCCGCGAGATGGCCACCCGCGAGCAAGGTGGATAGGCCAGCGCCGAGGGCGAATCGCATGGAGGCCAATGGAATGCCGGTTGCCCACACGGAAGCGGCAGCCACGCCACAGGGATGGCCCGTGGAGGTGATCCCCGGTGCCGCCGAGCCCTGGCCCGAAGCCGCAGTGCGGCGCTGGATGTGGTTCTTCCTCGCCCTGGGGCTTGCCGCACGGGTGATTCGCTACGCGCTGAAGTTTCCCCTGTGGGAGGACGAGTGCTTCCTTTCGGTCAATCTGATCGATCGAGGTTACTGGGACCTGACCGGCGCTTTGGACTACTACCAGGTGGCGCCGGTGTTGTTCCTTTGGGCGCAGCGGGCGGTGGTGGGGCTTGTGGGTTTCAACGAGTATGCGCTGCGCTTGGTGCCGCTTGTGTGCGGGGTAGCCTCGCTGGGGTTATTCGCATGGGTTGCGCGGCGGCTGTTGCGCGGGTTGGCCCTGGTGGCGGGAGTGGCCATGTTCGCCGTCTCCTACCCGCCCATCCGCTACGCCGCAGAAGCTAAGCAGTACGGTGGCGATTTGCTGGTGGCGCTGGTGTTTGCGGCGCCATTGCTGAAGTGGTATCTCGGGCGGAGCACAAAATTTCTCTGGGCCTTGGCGGCGATTGCGCCCCTGGCTGTAGGCTTCTCCTACCCGGCGGTGTTTGTGGGGGCCGGGGCCAGCGTGTTCATTGCCACGGTGATGATGACGGACCGGCCGCGTCGCGGTTGGGGGGCCTGGCTGGTCCTGAACCTGGCGCTGGCGCTGAGCTTTGCGGGGCTGTTTGCGCTATCTGCCGGAAATCAAAGCCGGCGTTCGCTTGCCGTGATGCAGGAATGCTGGAAAGAGGGCTTCCCGCCGCTGCAATCCCCCGCCCGACTGCTGGTGTGGCTTGCCGATGCGCATACCAGCGACATGCTGGCGTACCCGACCGGTGGCCATCACGGGGGCAGCACTGTTACGTTCGTGCTCTGCCTGGTGGGTTTGGCAATACTGGCCCGCCGGCGCCAAGCGGCGCTTGTGCTCTTGTTTCTGGCCCCCTTGGGCTGGTCGCTTGCGGCGGCGGCCCTGCACCGCTATCCCTACGGGCAGATGGCGAAGTTTCAGATTTACATGGCGCCGGCCATTTGCATGCTGGCAGGGCTAGGCATTGCGGGGTTGTTCCGCCTGCGGTATCGGCGGCGTGCCATACCGCGGGTGCCTGCGGCCGTGGTGCTGGGGCTGCTGGCGGCGTTCGGTGCCGGGTCGATCGTTCGCGACTTTTTCCAGCAGGCCAAAAGCCCCACGGTGATGCGGGCGCGGGACTTTGCCCGCTGGTTCTGGTTCACCGCCGAGTTCGAGGGCGAGGCCGTGTGCTTGAAGACCGATCTGGGGCTCGACTTTTCGCCGGCCACGTATAACTACGGGCTATCGTGCCTGTACCTTTGCAACCAGAAAATCTATTCGCCGCGGCATGCCCGGGGCGAGCCGCCCCACTGGGAGCGGATTTCCGCACAATGGCCCCTCCGCTGCGTGGAATACCGCGGAGCCCGGCAGCCTTACGATCACCAGGCGGCTGCCGCCTGGCTGGAGTCGATGCAGCAACGTTACCGCCTGGTGTCGCGGGAGCGATTCCCGTTTGTCAATGTCAAGCGCCTGGATCAATCGCCTACCGAGTTCGATTATGTCGAGGTGTACCGGTTCGTGCCGAAATAGCGGCACCGGCCATCGCGACGCTGCCACTTGACACGGCCAACGGCTGCTCACTCCACCTGTTGGGCAGATGCGTTGCGGCGCCGCCGGCGCACGAGGGCTTTTCCGGTGCCGGCTGCAATACCGGTAACCGCCGCCACCAGCACGAGCCGGCTGAGGTCCACGAGCAGCCGGTTCGACACGCCCCAAGCCGAAAGGGCCAACTCGCCGCCGGGGGTGGTGAAGTAAACGGCCTGGCCGCGCGGGGCGAGTTCGACGTCGATGCTGGCCAGGCCGCCCGCCGGGGCCTGCCCTGCGGCCGTGGGCGCAGGCGACGGCCTTTGTGCCGGGGCGGTTGCGGCCGCCTGGCCCGCAAGGGCAACCGGGGTGCCAGCGGTTTCGGCCTTCTGTCCTTCGACGGTTTGGGGTGCCTGGACCGCCTGCTCGGCCAATCGCTGCTGGTAGCGCAGTACCACGTCGCCTTGCTGGGATAATGCCGGGGTGCGTTCGGGGGGGGATTCGCGCTTTTGGGCTGCCTCCGCTCCGGCCCCGCCCGGCGGTTGGCCCACACCCGGGCCGCGGAACGGCTGGGCTTGTCCCCCTCGGCCGAGCGCTTCGCCTCGAGTCTCCGCGGGAAGCAGGCGTTTGCGGTCGGACCGGGCCGCATCGGCTTCCGCCTCGGCAGGAGCAGCACCTGGAAGGGCGTTGCTGGCCAGCCAGCCCGCGTTGAAGCGGATAGCGTCTTTGTCGCTCGGCGCAGGCGCAACGGTTTCGGGGCGGTCCCAATTCTGGCCCAGGTCCTGCACCACGTTCTTGGACCGGACCGGTTTTTGCCGGGCATAGGCCTCGCCCAGGCGGCGGCGGTTATCGAGTTCGCCTTGGGCCGAAAGGGCTTGCTCTTGCCGCTGCAATTCTTCGAGGGTTTCCTTTTCCAGTTCCGGGTCGCGGGTCACGCTGAGGCTTGCCTGGAGGTTCGCCAGTGCCCGGACCTTGGCGAACTCGTCGCCGTGGCGGGCGGCCTCCAGCAGGCGCTCTTGTTGTTTGCGGAG
The DNA here is from genome assembly GCA_037442445.1 of Planctomycetaceae bacterium. Taxonomy (GTDB): domain Bacteria; phylum Planctomycetota; class Planctomycetia; order Pirellulales; family Thermoguttaceae; genus JANLFZ01. The sequence continues at coordinate 11,840 of JBBIQF010000093.1, read as the reverse complement.
GTAGGTCTGGCGCTCGGCTTCGAGTTGCTGGTGCCCGACGCCGGGCCCCAAAGTGCCGCGGAACCGCAGCCAGCGGTGCGACTCGGGCAGGCGGATTTCCACGTTGCTTTGCTCGACGCGGATATTCACCGCGCGGATCAGGGGGAACTCCACCCGGCCGAGAAGGCCGACCGGCTCCAGCCGGCCGCCGTATTTGAGCACCACCGGATAATCGCGGTCGCCGGTGGCGGTCTTGATGAGGGGGATGCGTGCCCGGCGGTCGCCGCCGGCCGGGGGGGCGGCCGGCTTGACCGGCTCGCCCGAGACGTGGGCGGTCCACAGTCGGGCCCCTTCGGGCAGTTCCACTTCCAGAAACGGCTCGGTGGCGTTATCGACCTGATAGGTTTGCTGCGCCCGATAGCCCCCATGGGCATCGAGGATCAACAGCGTTTCGCCCAGCCCGATCCGCGCGCCGGCAAACGCATAAGCCGCACGCCGCCGCAGGGCGAGTTCCAATAGCGGCGTCTCGCCGCGGACCGCGAAGGCCTGGGTTACCCGGCCTAGATGCTGCCGAAGCACCTCGGCTTCCCGCTGTTCCCAGCCCAGCGGCTCCACGCCCGAGGCGGTTTGCACCACCACTTCGTCGCGCCCAGCGCTTTGGAGGGCGACGTATTGCCGCAACTGGGTCGTCGGCGTCTCCAAGCGGGGCACCGGGGCGCGGTAGGGCTCGCCCGACAGCACCCGGTCGTTCTCGACCAGTACCCGCAGGTCGCCGCGCTGCTCCCCCTGGAACTCCAGGCGCACGCGGATTTCCTTGTCCGGGGCCGAAGGCAAGGGCTCGATGGTCTTCTGCCGCAGCATGGGGGCGTGAATGCGGCCGTCGCGCATGGCCGCCGGCAGCACAAAGCGGACTTCGCGCAGGCCGGCCCCTTCGATCGAAAAGTTCAACAAGAGCGTCTCTTCGATGGTCGAAGGGGTGAAGCGAACATTGGTGATGGTCAGCGCAGCCACGGCCGGCTGGCGCAAGCGCAACACCAGCCAGCCGCCGTAATCCGGCCGGCGGTACTGGATGGCCCACGGCTGCACCGCGGCAAACTGCGCCGGCTTCAGCCAGCGCCGGAGCCGGTCGGGCAGTACGCTTTGGCAGTTGGTCAGCTCGGTGGCAACGACGTCGTAATCCGGGTCGGCCTGGACCGCCAACTCCCCCTCCTGGCGCGAAACTCCCCGGACTTCCAGCACCGGCAGAGGAATGCGCCCCGGCTGGGCCGGGCTGGCTAACCGGCCGCGGATCACAAGCGGCAGCCGGCCGGAACGCCCCTCGGCCAGATACACGACCAATAGCCCCCGCGGGCCGCTGGGAACCACCGCCCAACTCGCGGCGCCGGTGATCATCACCCCATCCGGCGCAAGCTGGAATCCTTCGGGCAAGAGCACTTCCACGCGGTACAGTGGGGCCTCGCGGATGTCCAGCGTGATGCGGCTTTCCAGTATGCGGTCGTGCTCGGCAATCTTGACCAGCGATTGCACTTCGGCCGTAACCGATGGCACCCGGGGGGCCACTGCAAAGCGCAGCGTGTAAGGGGTCGTCGAGAACTGCCACGCGCCCAGGGGCCTGAGTCCCAGGGGACTCTCGGCGGCCTCGGCCCCCTGAGGTAGCGGCGCCCAGTCGGTCTGCGACACACCCTGCTCTTGGACCGTGCGGATCGCCAGGCGCGGACTTCGCCGTACAAACAAGGTTCCGGGGTTCAAGGCGGCCTCGACCACCTCCAGTGCAGGGGCATCGAACGTGGCCGGTTCCGCTTGGTCCCAGGCGCCCGGCCGGCTCAGACGCACCAAAAACTGCTCGCGGTCGCGGGCCGGCTTGATCCACACCACCTCGACCCCCTGGGCGGTTGCCTGAGAAGCATCGCCTACCTTGGGCGCCTGGCGGGCTTGCCATGTGCGGACGTTGCTGCCTTGGATACCCTCGATCAGATAGCCTGCCGGAATCCGCAGTCGGCAGCCATCGCGTTGGCTCCGCGGGAACTCCAACTCTACTTGCCAGAAGACACGGAGGCCATCGTCCTCGACGTCCAACACGGCCGTGGAGCGGGCGGTCAAGGTCCGATCGACCTGGGCCTCGGCCACCTTCGGCCGCCATTGGATGCCCACCGTGCCCTGAGGGCCCAAGGCGGTTTGGATTTGCTGGCCCGCGTGCAGGATTTCGTAGTGCGATCGGTCCGGCAGACCGGCGAGGCGGACCTCGCTGGGGGCCTGGGGTACCGAGAGGTTCAAGGCCGCTGCCGCAGCGGCAGGCAAGACGGCTTCTGCGGCCCGCCAGCCGCCGCGGCGCTCGACGTTCAGGCGCAACGCCACATCCAGGGTGTGCCGCCCCTTGCCCGAAACGCGCGCCAGGAGTATCGAGGCAGGCGGCTTGGCCGAACCGGCCGGCACCGCAGCCGCCAGCGGCACGGCGCCCGCCGGCACAGCGCCCGGCTGGGCGACCTCCAAGTGGGCGGGCTTGCCATCCAACTCGGCCCGAGTGAGAACGGCCCGGGATAATCCTAGCGGCACCTGCACCGGCTCGTCGACAAACACGTCGATTTCCAGGCGGCCCGCGATCTCCAGAAACTCGCCGTTGGCCAGCGTGGCCGCATAGCTGGCCCCGGCCAGGCCGAACGCTGCCGGGGCTTTCGGTTCTGGCTTCGTGCCGGGAAATGCCAGGCTTTGCAACTCCTGGTACTTGGCATACGGCACCAGTACTTGGGTGGCCCGGAAATGGCCCGGGGGCAAGCTGGGATCGTAAGGAAGGATAAGGGCATCCTCGGGAACCTTGACGGGCTCCGGCGGAGGCTCGGTGTTCTGGCCCATGGCCGTGCCGGCAAGAACGTTTCCCAAGAGCAGTGCGGCCGCGGCGGCCGCCGCTTCTGCCGGCCTCTTGCGACACAGCCAAGCCCTCATGCGCCTCGCCAGGCGAGCCGTCCATCGCACCAGCGCGACGGCAAGGTAATAGGGCACCAGCGCCGCGGCAGCGTACACGGCCATGTTAGCCGGCTGGGTCAGCCACTCGATGCCGGGGAGGATCGCCAGCACCGTGCCGGCGGCCGCGACCACAAGTATCCAGCGGGTCTTGGGCCAGGCCGATCGGCCGGTCAGGCCGACGCCCACCGACAGCACCACAGCCACGGCAAGCCAGCCGATCATGAGGAACCGCCGCTGGTCGGCCAGGCGCACCACGAGGTGGGGCTCTGCCCCCAGGCTGTGGAAAATCACGCGGGGCGACTCACCGGCAGGCGGGGCCAGGGAGATCCGCAAGCTGCTAAGCCCTTCGGGCCGGGCCCGGACCCGCCGGGCCGGCCGAGGTTGTGCGGCTTGCTGGGCGCCCTGGGGCGAAGGCTCCGCCGCAGTGGGCGGCGCGGCTTCTTTCCGTTCTTTCGGCACAGTGACCGGGCTGGGCGGTTTTAGCCCAGGTTGATTAAGCGCCTGTCCCCGCTCGCTGGGCACATCTTTGCGCGGCAGAGCTTCCGACTTGGGCGGCTCGGCGCTGGGTGCTTCTCTCTTGGCGACGTACCCTGCGGGGGGCGGTTGCTTGGGTGATCCCTCCAGCGCAAAGGCCCCCGGCCTTCCGCCCATGCCACGACGCGCACCCTTGGGCGGGCGGAACTTCGGTGGAGGCTGCGGCGCCTGTTCGTCGTAGAACACCTCCTCCCTGCCCGGGGCAGGCTGGGCATCGCGTAGTGCATGGCCCATGGGCACGTGGGATTTCACGATTTCGCGGCCTTCAACCGCGGCCTTCGGTTCCTCAAATGCATCGCGCGCTGCGGACTTGGCTGTGAGAGGCCCTAAGGCCGACCGCCTTGCGGATTCCCGTGCCTGCCCTCCGAAGAGAAGGAACGGTGCGGCCGGCACTGCGGCCACCCCTTTGAGGACCTCGATGGCTGCCAGCGGCGGCGGTTCGGCATCCCGGTCGCTGGTTACCGTGCCCAGGTTCCGCACCACCTGGTAGCCGCTGGGCAGATGGAGGGTCCACTGCACATCGGCCAAGGGAATCTCGGTGCCGGGCCCGGCCGCATCGGCCCCCAGCGCCAAAGCCGGTGCCGGCAGGTCCAGCGTGCCCGTCCATCCCACGGCCGACACGGGGGTGTGGTAAACGAGCTGGAGCTTTCGGAGGCGATCGGCCGGGGCGGCCGGCAGGCCCACCAGCAGCCGGCCTTGTTGGCTTTGGGGCTTGACGGGCGTGTCGTCCACCAGCGCGGACCAGAGTTCGGAGCCTTCGGGCAGGCGGACCTCCAGCGACGTGGCCTTGGTACGGAGGTGGAAAAGGGCCTGGGTTTGCGCCACCCCTTCGGCCGACAGGTGCGTGGTCAACTCGGCCTTCTGCACGATGGCCGCGTAAAGCCCCAGCCCTACCCGCGGCGTCGCCTCGACGGTTACCGGAACCGGCAGGCCGGCAAAGCCGAAGACGCCCAACAGCCGGCGCCCTGGCTGGTAGAGGGCATCGACCAATTCGCCGACATCCACGGGCCGGGCGGCCGTCTCCACCCGCACCTCCACCTCGGGATTGCCCTCGACCGCCACCAGGCCCGACTGGTACACCACATCTTCGGCCTGAAGCAAGGGGAGGTCGAAACGGGCGGGGGCGTCGCTGGTGCGCCCTGCGGCGCTTGCCTGGCGGAAATCGATGCCCAGGCGCACGGCGCCCAGCCGCGGCTCTTCCAGAAGCACGACCCACCGGCGCCGCCCGTCGGCCGTGCGGCTCTGCCACTGTTTGAGCCGCGTGTCGTCCAGTGCCTGGATGGTGATCGCCACGGGGGTGGAATCGGGCAGCGAGAAGGCCAGTTGCCGGGCACGCGCCTCTTCCACGGTGTAGAGAATCTCGCCGAGCACGTGGAGGCCATCGGGCTCGATCCGGGCGAAGGCGAAGGTGCGGGCCGACACCCGCGGCGGCACCCGCTCGGCCGCCAGGCGGGCCGAGTACTCCGGGGCTTCGTAGCGGTAGACCAGATTGGCGGCCACGCCCGCCAGGCCGTAGCGGTCCTTTTCGCTTTCCGACAAGGGCGTGAGCCGGTCGAGCGACGCTGGGCGCACGGCCAGGTCCTGGCCTGCCGCGACCGCTACCGCACCCATGTCCTCGGCTGCCCCCAGCACCGCGAACTTGGGGAACACGATTTCGCGGGAGTCCCAGGCGTCTAGCCAACCCTTGGGCACACTGCGGGCCCGAAAAAGCACGCGGGCTTGCTGGCCCGGCGGCACCCCTTGGGGCAGGCGCACGTGCACCCGGCCGGGCCCCTGGGCAGGGCCCGAGCGGTCGTATTCCAGCGGCTTGCCATCGCCATCGGTGACGGCGGTAACTTCCCACTCGGCCGGCACCGAAAAATCGAAGCCCATCAGCTTCTCGCCCCGCGGGACCAGCAGGAACCCGCCCTGCACGCGGAGTTCTCGCTCCTCGATGGCTAACAGCAGATTAGTTTGGACGGACCAATCGGCCGGTGGCACGGCGAAGCGGCCCGCCAACTCGAACGCACTCTGGGGGGCATAGTAGCCGGCCAGCAATCGCAAGGGCGGGGCGCCGGGCGCCGGTTGGGCGGCCGAAGCGGGGAAGGCCCGTGCCAGCACCGCGGTGTCGATCGGAATCAGGCGCCGCGCTTCCAGGCCGGCCGCTTCCAGCCGATCCTCGACCAATAGCCCCAACACCGCCGTGTGGCTCGCCACGTCCAGCGGTTCCAACCGCGGGAAGGACCACTGGCCCGGCAATGGGCCCGTACGCAGGGCGGTTAACTGCAAGACCACCGTCTTGTCGATCTCTTCGCGCAGGCGGACCTCCAGCACGCGCCGGTCGGCCGGGCCGGCAACCGACCATCGCAGCAACTGCGGCGAGGCGACTTGCGTTACTTCAAACCCTTGGGGCAGCGCGAATCGGAACTGGTCCACCGGCCGGTGGAGGACGGCCAGCGAAACCGTAGCGTGCAGCCATTCCGACGACCGCGTAATCTCATCGACCAGCACGCTGCGGGCCACGACCACCCGGTCCTGCTGGCCGAGCCGGCTGTTGGCCGAAATCACAAGCGACATATCGCCGGCCTTGGGCAGCAGCTCGATGCGGGTCATGCCCGCCGCCGAGTCCACCTGCCGGCTGGCGACCGATGCCCCCGCGCGGATTTCGACATCGCCGGGCACCACCAGGCGAAGCCTGCCGGCCGGTGCTTGCGGCAGGCGGAAGTTCAGCACGCGCTGGGCGGCGGTCGTGGTTACCGGCGACACCATCTCCAGTTCCAGCCGGTGGAGCCCTTGCCCTTGGACGAACAGCAGAAGCCGGCCATCGGGCCCCCAGCCCAGCGAGGCGGGCTTGCCGTCCAATACGGCCCGGCGCAGGCCCACCTGCGAGATGTCCAAAGGCACGGCCTGAAGCCCGGCGTGCAGCACCTCGATGTCCAGCACGCCGGACCACACGGCGCGTTCTTCTTCGACCGTGGCCGTGTACTCCGCCGACAAGAGCGCCGCGCCCACCGGCGCCTCGCCGGCCACGGTGCGCCGAGCCCGCCGCACCAATTCTTCGTACTCCTCGCGGCCCAGCACCACGCGCTGCGGCTGGTTCTCGAGCAGCACATGGAGTTCGCCGAAGGGGACATAGATTTCGCGGATCACGGTGGGCGGCTCCGCAGCCACAGCGGGCGATCCGCCCGGCCGGGCCGGCAAGCCGCCAACCAAGAGTGCTGTGACCCCCAGAAGCCAACGCATCTTACGCATCGCCGGCGCCTCCTTTCTGCTGGGGTTGCGCGGGTGCTTCAGAAGGCTGCGGTTCGGCGCCGGCGGAAGGCGTGGCCTGGGGCCGGTCCGCCTCGGACGCAGGCTGCGATGAGCCGGCGCTGGCCGTTCCGGCAGCGTTCGGCGGTGCCGCCAAAGGAGGTGCCCCGCCGCGGACCGCCCCCGCCGCGCCACGTCTTGACCAGATCCATGCGGTCGTCCATACGATGGCTACCCCGGCGGCGCTCACGGACACGCCAAACATCACCTGCCGGGCCAGAATCGGCGCGAAAACCCCAAAGATCAGCAAGGCGATCGCCACCAGCGCCACGGCAGTCGTCCTTCGCCGGGCGCCGGCCGGGACTAACGCCACACCGGCGAGGCCCAAAACGCCCATCACCACCGCGTGCAGCCCCTCGCTCCGGAACGTCACCAGGCGCAAGGCGCCCACCGCGGGTTCTGCGGGCCGCAGGGTGGAAAACAGATACATTTGGCCATCGGTGGGGAAAAACAGGTTGATCGGCTGCTGGCCGGTCCCCTGGGCGACCCATTCCAACAGGGCGTTCTCGTCGCGATGGCAGACCGGGCGAAAGCGCAAACCATCGCCTCGCCAGGTGAACTCGTCGGTCCACGGACCCCGGCGGCCTACCAACACCCATTCCTCGGGCACGTACACCGCCAGGTACACCCGCTGGACCGCCGGGTCCTCGGGAAATACCGGGTACTCCAGCCGCGAGTTGCCGGGGATCACGTAATGGATTTCCAGGAGCAGTAGGTCCTCCGGCCCGTGCCCGGCCAGCGGCAGGAAGTACTGGTTGCCGCCCCCTTGTTCCAGGACCACCGACTGGCCGTTGATCCGCGGCCGGCGATCGACCTCGGCCCCTTCCGGCAGCACGATGGCCAGGCGCTGCTGGGCGCTGCGGACCTGGTACAGGGCCTGCACGGCGATGCGGTCGGCCCGGGTAATGACCATGCGCAACAAGGCCCGCTCGATGCTGGTCGGCTTGATATCCTTCAGCTCGTAGCGGACCGCATTAACCGTCAGCACAAAGTCGTCATAGAAGGCGTACGCCCGGGCCGCGTCCGGAGCCGAGGCCCCGGGCATCAGGTCGTGCTGCGGGTCGATAGGCCGCAGATTCGTCAGCTTGCCGGACGCCTCGTCGATATCGATGGTTTCGGCCTTCTTGAGCACGATCTGGCCCCAGGCCAGGTCCACCTCGCGGGGGCGGAGATGCGGCACCGTAATGGGTACGCCCCGCCCCACCTCGAGCTTGGGCATCTTCTGGGTCCAGCGGAACTGGAACTGCCCGTCGCCCAACAGTTCCTTCCCCCCTGCGATGCGCCATGCCACATAGTCCGGCGCCACGTCGGCCGGCGGCGGCTCGATGGCCTGGTAGCGGATTTCCGGAGTGGGGACCTTGATGAGTTCGGCCACCGCTTTGGGCACGTCGATGCGCAGCGACTTGACCCCGCTGTATTGCACTTGGAAAAAGAAGGTGGCCTCATACTGCACCGCCGCGTCCTCGATCTGCGCGGAAAGGAATTGGCGGACCACGAGGAACGGCTTGCGCCGCTCGGCGGCTACGACCAGCATGGCCGGCTCGTCGGCATAGGCGAACTCCAGCACCGGCCGGGCATCGCTGCCCCGGGCCGGCCGGGGCGATTCCATCCCTTCAAGCGCCTCGCGATGCGAAATCCGCCGCAACCCCTCGACCGTGGCCGGATTGACTTGAAGGCTGCCGGGGGCCAGGACCACGATGCGGCCGGTTGCCCGCCCTTCCGGCCCGGGCAGGACCCGCGGAATGCCCACGGGCACCTGGGCGGTCTTTCCTGTGGGCGCCAGCAAGTCGGGCTCCTTCAGCTCGCGCGACAATGCCACGTGCAGCCCGACCCGCCCCAGGGCCTTCTTCGAGAGATTGACCACCAGCACCCGTTTTTCGGCCCCTTCGAGATGGTGGGCCTCATACGGCGCCGCCGCAGCACCGGCCGCCGCCCGCCCCGCCACGCTGTCCACCCGGTAGCCGGCCGGCAACTCCATCTCCAGCCGGAATACCCCCGCCCGCTGCACGTCGACCAGCGCCAACACGTCGAGGTTGACGCGCTCCGGCTGGAGTTCGGCTTCGACGAGGCAGTCGGCCACCAACCGCGGCTGCACCTTGGCCACCGCCAACCGCACCTCGAATGGCACCGCCGCATACCGGAAGGCATACGCCCAACGCCGCGGCGCCAGGGCTGCCGGCAACTCGGCCGTATCGACCTGCATCACCCCAGAGGAATGCACCGGCTCGATTCGCAAGCCGTCGGCCGCCGCCACAACCACCAGGCCCTGCTGGCGGCTCACGCCCGAGGCCCGCACCACCGGAATGGTCAGGGCCGATGCCGCCTCGCCCCCTTTGGCCGGCTTGGGCGCTTCGCCTGGCTTGACCCCAGGCGGCGGCCCACCGGCATATTGCTCCAGTTCCAGCAGCAAGTTCTGCGATTGCCGGGCCGGCTCGAACAACTCGACCACCACTCGCTGGACGGCCCCGGCCGGCTCCACCCGCCATTGCCGCACGTTGGCATCGACCACGTTGATCACCCGCTGGTCGGCGGGCAGTTCCAGCGCAAGCTGCCGGAGTTCCGCGCGGCTGATCGTGTAGGCCAACTGCACGCGGTGCCGCACCGCCCCCTCGGTAACCGAGACCTCCTGCTGCACCTCGACCGTGGCCAGCGCCTCGAGCCCTGCAGCCCCTTCGGCCTTGGGCGTCCACTCGATCCGCACATTGGGCGTGGCGCCAACAAAGGCCTGAACCACGGTCTCCTCGGCCGGCCGGGCCGCCCCGGATTCCGGCTTCGCTGGGACCCCGGCCGGATTGGGCGCCGTGGCCGGCTTGGTCGTGGCGGGTTTGGTGGGCGAAGCGCCCGGAGCCTGCGGTTTTTCGCCGCCGCTGCCAGAACCGGAGGGTGGGGCGGCATCCGCCCCAGCCTTTGTCCCGGCTTCTGCGTCGGGCGACACCTCGGTCACCGCGATGGCGGGCTGGAGGTTCACTTTGACCCCGGCCTCCGGAATCCGGACGCGCCATCGGCTGACTGCCGCCTGCGGCACCTCGAACGACACGCTGTTCTGCCCCGGCGAGCGGGCGATGGCCTTGGCAAACTCCAACACCAGCACCACCGACTCGGCCGTCTTCCCGGTACGCTCGACCAGGAGTTTATGGCCGGCCGGGCCGGCCGAAACAATCCGCGCCGGCTTGCCGCCGATCGTGGCCGAGGTGATGGCCACGTCCCCAAGGCGCAGAGGCACCTCGTTCCATCCCTCTTGAAGCAGGTCGATCTTGAGGGTCGCCCGGACGCGAACCACCTCCTTGGCCGCCACCGCCTCGTATTCGGCCTCGGTGATCACTTGGCCTGCAGGCGGTTTGGCCGGTGGCGGCGGCTCGACCTTCTTCGCCGCGGCTTCCCACAATTGCCGGAAGCGCTCGTAGGGGAGGAACACCCCCCGGCCTTCTTTCTCGAAAACCCGGCGGAACTTCTCATAAGGGATATAAATCGTTTGTTCGCGGAGCACTCGCGAGGCTTCGGCCGAGCCGCCGTCCGGCGCCGCCGGCTCCTTGGGTGGGGAAGTCTCTTTTGCTTCTGAAACCGTCTTTGCCGGGGGGGCTGCGGCCGGCTCGGCCCCTGCCGCGGTTGGCAGGCACCAGAAGCACGCTGCTTCGACCACCATCACCCACGCTAGCGATTGCAGAATCGGTCGCCTCATGCCACTCCTCCCCAATGCTTTGTTGGAGCAGGCCGCTACGATGGCTTTCTTGGCGCACGGCGCTCCGGTTCGACCAGTGCACGGTCCCCAGTAGGACGCCCCCCCGGTAGGGCTTGCCCATGGGGCCGTTTCGTACAGGGCCGGGCCGTCCGGAAAACATAGCTTCCTGGGCAATTGACCGTCCTTCTAACGGGATCGGCCCGGCCTCTGTTGCACGGCGGCCGGGAGATTTTCGGGTTTCCACGACGTAACCCGAATCCCAACAACGGGTTAATGGCGATCGCCGTAATCAGCAAAGCGAGGCTAGCCGCCGGTTCGCTCGGCCACTCGGAGCTTGGCGCTGCGGCATCGCGGATTGTCGGCCCGCTCCTCTTCGCTGGGGCGAAGGGGTTTGCGCAACAGCGGCCGATACCTGGAATCGGTGCGGAACGCCTCTTTCACCCGGCGGTCTTCCAAAGAGTGGAAGCTGATGATCGCCACCCGTCCTCCCGGCCGAACGCATTGCGGAATCCGCCGCAAGGCGATTTCCAGCGATTTCAGCTCGTCGTTGACCGCAATCCGCAGGGCCTGGAAGGTGCGTGTGGCCGGATGGATGGCCCCCGGGCCCCGCTCGGGCGGCACGACGCTGGACACCAGTTCCGCCAACTCCGCTGCCGTGCGGACCGGTTCCCGGCGCCGGCGCTGGACCACCGCCCGGGCAATGCGGCGGCTATAGCGCTCTTCGCCATAATGGAAGATCAGATCCGCCAGGTGCTGCTCGCTCAGCCGGTTCAGCAATCGCCAGGCCGGCTCGCCCGTAGTGGGGTCGAACCGCAGGTCCAGCGGTGCCCCGGACGAAAAGCTGAATCCCCGTGCGGGATCGGCCAGTTGGTCGCTCGACATGCCCAGGTCCAACAGGACCCCATCGACCTGCGGCACCTCCAAGGCCGAGAGCACCTCGGGCAGGTCGCAAAAGTTGGCCTGCGCCAAGCGAACGGGTAGGCCGGCCAGGGCGGCCTGGGCACGATCCAGCGCCGAGGGATCGAGGTCCAGTCCGATAAGCCATCCCCCGGGCACAAGGCGCGGGGCAATCGCCCGCGCATGCCCACCCCCGCCCACCGTCCCATCGACGATCACCTGCCCGGGCCGGGGATCAAGCCATTGGAGCACCTCGGCCAGCATGACAGGGCGATGAAGGGCGACACTATCGCTCACGGCGGTTATGCAAAGCGACCCTGCGTTGTTCGGGCTTGGCGGGCCCCTGGAAGTCTCGGAAAGCAAAAGCGGCAGAAACTTACCGGGCCGGCAAGTCGGTGGCAACCCGGCGGGCAAACCGGGCAACAAAGGCGTGACGAGTGTGGCCCACCGGGCGCCGTGCGCACGCGGGCCCAATAGGGGAATCCGCCGGGTGGCCTGGCCG
>JBBIQF010000092.1:17726-23459 GCA_037442445.1 Planctomycetaceae bacterium | reverse complement strand
GGTTTTACGCTGGTCTTCGATCCCACTTCTCGTGACCCGATCGAGGTGGTAAGCGAGCTGACGGCCGGCCAAGGCGCCGAAGTGTGCATCGAAGCGGCCGGCGTGCCCCGCACGTTTTGCCAGGCCATCGGGGCCGCCCGCGCCGCCGGCCGGGTGGTCCTGTTGGGAAACCCCTCGGCCGACGTGACGCTGCCAGCCGCCTTGATCTCGCAGGCCATGCGCCGCGAACTGGACCTGGTGGGCGTATGGAACTCGAGCTTCAGCCCGGCCGGCAACAACGACGACTGGCACGCCGTGATGTCGGCCGCTGCCGAAAGGCGCCTGGAACTCGAACCTTTGGTCACCCACCGCGTGCCGCTCGAAAAAGCCCCCGCGGCCTTTGCCATGATGCGCGACCGCACCGAGTTCTTCGCCAAAGTGCTTGTGGAGCCGTAGTGCACGGCCAGCTACAAGAGCATCGAATACCGGTCTTGTGTACCCCGATCCCATTTGCGAACGTTCTGGGTTGCGCCCTATGAAAGCCGCTGTCCTGGAAGCCTTGGAACACATGGTGGTGCGGGATGTGCCCCCGCCGGAGATCGACGACGACTCCGCCCTGCTGAAGGTCGAGTCTGTGGCCGTCTGCGGCTCCGACCTGCGGATCTACCATCACGGCAACCCGCGGGTCAAACCGCCGGCCATCATCGGCCACGAAATCGCCGGCACCATCGTGCAAACCGGCAAGAACGTGGTCCGCGTGCGGGAAGGCGACCGTGTGGCCGTGGGGGCCGACGTCCCCTGCGGCCAGTGCGCCTGGTGCCGCAACGGCGCAGGGAACAACTGTGCCATCAATTACGCCATCGGCTACCAGATTCCGGGCGGATTCGCCCAGTACATGAAGCTGCCCCGCTTGGTGCTCGAAGAAGGGCCGGTAACGCGCTTCGGCCCCGCGTTGAGCTTCGATGTGGCCGCCCTGGCCGAGCCCCTGGGCTGCGCCATCAACGGCCTGGAACTGGTCCGCATGAGCCTGGGCAAGACCATCGTCATCATGGGCATGGGCCCCATCGGCTGCATGATGATCGACCTGGCCCGGATCATGGGGGCCATCAAGGTCATCTGCGTCCAGCGCAGCCGCAAGCGCATGGAAATCGCCAAGACCTACGGCGCCGACGCCTACATCTATGCCGACGAGGAGGATGTGGTCGCCCGCTGCCGCGAAGAGACCGGCGGCGAAGGCCCCGACGTGGTCATCACCTCCTGCGCCTCGGTCGAGGCCCACGAACAGGCGATCGAGATGGTCGCGCACCGCGGGTACGTCAACCTCTTCGGCGGGCTGGGCAAGAACGTGCGGCCCATGTCCGTCCTCTCGAACACCATCCACTACAAGGAGTGTTTTGTGACGGGATCGCACGGCTGCGTGCCGCGGCACCACGAATTGGCCGTGAAACTGCTCGAACGCGGGCTGGTCCGCGTCCAGCCGCTCATCACCCACACCTTCCCCCTGGACCAGATCAACGAGGCATTTCGCACCGTGGAATCGAAGCAGGGGATGAAGGTGATCCTCCATCCTCACGCCGGTTAGGCGCCGGTGGCCGTCGGGTGGCCGCCGTGCGATGGAGGCCCAGAGCCGTTGGAGGGCCACGCTCCGTCGTGGCCGGGCCGTCTGGACCGGCGCACGTACCTCAAGCATTTGCGTGGGCTTTGACGCAAGCCGCCTAAGAAAATCCGTGGCTAAACATACCATCCCATGCTCACCGCAAAAGTCCCCGCCCTGCGAGGATAACTAACAGGTTCCCCGAGGGTGCTTGGCGGCCAACTTGCCCGCGGGGGGGTTGGTGATCCCTACCCCTTGGCCGTCACGCTGTACGAGCGACCAGCTTTTTCGCAGGGGTTTTTTCGCGGAGTTCTGCGATCATGTCCAGCGTGGCCGCCTCGACCGCCGCCTGCCAACCGTGGGATGCCGCAAGGTCACGGTAACGCGGGTCGCTATAGGCGAAGATGATTCCGCGGGCGTTGTTGATGACGGCCCCCCTGCCCGCGGGGTCGAAGGCCGCCGCAACCTCGGCTGCGCCTCCCCCTTGGGCCCCATAGCCGGGGACCAAGAACCACGTGTGAGGCATCTGGGCCCGCAGCTCGGCAAGTTGGTCGGGGTAGGTCGCCCCCACCACCGCGCCGACCGCCCCATACCCGCATCGTCCAACGGTAGCCTCGGCCAGGCGCTCCACGTGGTCGGCCAAGCGCCGGTATATCGGTGCCCCATCGGCCACCAGGTCTTGCAGCATCTTCCCCCCCGGATTAGAGGTCTTCACGAGCACGAAGACGCCGGCCTGGTGCTGCACGGCCTGATGGACGAACGGCTGTAAGCTGTCGTCCCCCAGATAGGGGTTAACCGTCAGGGCATCGGCCCCGAATGGGCTGGAACGCCCCAGATAGGCCTCGGCATACGCGCTGGCGGTGCTGCCGATGTCGTTGCGCTTGCCATCGACAACCACCAATAGGCCCCGCTCTTGTGCATATCGGATGGTTGCGGCCAGGGCATCCACACCCCTCGGGCCCAGCCGCTCGAAGAAGGCCGACTGGGGCTTGACGATCGGCACCAGCGGGGCCACCACATCGATGACCTCGCGACAAAAAGTCTCCACGGCTCGGGCAGCGGCGGCCCAATCCCCCGCCTGCGGGTGAAGGCCGTCCGGCAGCAATTCAATCCGGGGGTCCAAACCCACCATTACGGGCGTACCACATCGGCACACGGCGGATTCCAAGCGGTCGACGAAAGCGGCGGCACCAGAGTCGGGGGTTTCCATCGTTCGAAGCCCGGGTTGCAGACGGGTCGCAGGAGATGCGCCGCAGAGGTCTGTTCTAGCACCCCACTCTAGCGGTGCTGGCCCCACCGCGCCAAGGTCCACAATGGGTGTTATTGCAACGGTGAGCGTGCATCGCATGAGGCCCTTAGCGGCCCCGGGACCAGCGCTGGGAAAACGGGGGCCGCGGCGGCGCGTGCGAGGTGTAGCTGCCAACGAGGCCTGCAACAGGAACGCTTTGCACGCATTTGCAGGCCGCATTCGGCAGCCGGAGCAGGGTGTTGGGGCCGCGGGCAAGCACAGGCTGTGTTATAATGCAGGGATACGGGACGGTTTTCCGTCTGAGGCACCTGGCCAATTCCCATGGGGCCCGCCGTCGAGCCATGCTTTCTCGAGTCACTGTCCTCTGCTTTGCGGGCAGCTATATCGTGGCGTTTGCCCTGGAACTGAGCCGGCTGGTGTTTCGCAGCAGCCTGCGGGGCCTCGTGATGCTGGGGTTCACGGCCGCCGGCTTGGTTGCCCACACCGCATTTCTGTTCTACCAGGCGGAACGAATCAATGCCCAACTGCACGGCGTAGGCCTGCCCCTTTCGAGCACGCAGCATTGGTACTTGACGGCGGCGTGGCTGCTGGCGGCTATGTACCTGTTTTTGGCGATCTCGCATCCGCAAGTGCAATTCGGGCTGTTCTTCCTGCCGCTGGTGCTGGCCCTGATCGGGGTGGGGCACTACCTGGCCGATCCGAATCCAGCCGCGTCGCCGCCCGATCCGACGGTCTGGGGACTCATCCACGGGATTTCCCTCATGTTGGCCACCGTGGCGGTTCTGGTCGCACTGGTGGCGGGGCTGATGTACCTGGGCCAGGCCCAGCGCCTCAAACGCAAGGCGATACCGCCCCGGGGGCTGTACCTGCCGAGTCTGGAATGGCTTCAGCGGGCTAACGGCCGGGGCCTGAACGTGGGCATGGCCATGCTGGCCGTGGGCATCGTCTCGGGCATGGTGCTCAATGTGATCTATGCCGAGCGGCATCAGCGCTTCGTCCCCTGGACCGACCCGGTGATCGTCAGCACGGTGGGGATGTTTGCGTGGCTGGCAGGCTGCCGGCTGGCGGGCTGGGCGTATCGCCCCGCGCGCGAGGGCCGCAAAGTGGCGTACTTGACGGTGGTCAGCTTCGTCTTTCTTGTGCTTGCGCTGGCCGTCGGCCTCCTGCTGGAAACGCGGCACAGCGGGCAGCGCTCGGTGCGCCCGATCTTGCAGTGGCACGCGGCAGCCGGTTTGGAAGAACGGGCAAGCGCACGGGGCGTCCCGGCCATCGGGTTGGCGGGACCGGGAACGACCGCAGAGGTGGTATCCCCCAAGCGCCCGGGATCGCCGCGGAGAATCGGCTCATGAGCATTCGCGTGGTGGGATGCAGTCACCACAAGGCGCCCATCGCGGTGCGCGAGCAGTTGGCTTTCAGCTCCGCGCAGGCCCGAAACGCGCTCGGCCGGTTTCGCCAGCGGTTCGCCGATGTGGAAGCCGTGCTGCTGTCGACCTGCAACCGCGTCGAGCTGTACACCGCCGCCGAAACCCACAGCCCCCCGTCGCGCGAGGAGCTGGTGGGCTTTCTGGCCGATTGCCATGACTTGGCGCCGGACCAGATCGATCCGTACCTCGACGATCGCTCCGGCCTGGATGCGGTGCGGCACCTTTTCGAGGTGGCCTCCAGCCTGGACAGCATGGTGGTGGGCGAGCCGCAGATTCTGGCGCAGGTCAAACAGGCGTATCAGTTGGCCACCGAGGAGGGCTGCACCGGCCCGCTGCTCCATGCGGCGTTTCAGGCGGCACTGAAGACAGCCCGCCGCGTGGCAGGCGAGACCACCATCCACAAGCGGCGGGTGAGCATTCCCAGCGTGGCGGTGGCCGACTTCGCCCAGCAAATCTTCGAACGCTTCGACGATAAACGGACCCTGGTCATCGGGGCGGGCGAAATGGCCGAGGAAACCCTCCGCTACCTCCGGGCCGAGGGCGTGCAGCACGTCACCGTGGTCAATCGCAGCCCGGAACGGGCCGAGGAGCTGGCCCACCGCTGGAACGGCCGGGCCCTACCCTGGGCAGAACTCCCCACCGCCTTGGCCCAGGCCGATCTGATCATCAGCACCACCGGCGCTTCGGAGCCGATTGTATCGGCCAGCCTGTTTCGGCAGGTCGAGGCGCAGCGCAATGGCCGGCCCCTGTTCATCCTCGATCTGGCGGTGCCCCGCGACTTCGACCCGGCCATCGGCGACCGGCCCAACGTGTACCTGTACTCGGTGGACGATCTTCGCGAGGCCTGCCAGCGCAACCGCGCCGAGCGCGACAAGCAACTGCCGCGAGCGTTGCGGATCATCGAGCAAGAGGCCGAGCGGTTCCTGGCCGACCTCCATCACCGGGCCACCAGCCCGGTCATCCGCCGCTTGCACGACCAGTGGCAGAAACCGAAGGAGGAGGAACTCCGCCGGCTGTTCAACAAGCTGCCCCAACTGGACGACCACGCCCGGGACGAGATTCGCCAGGCGTTCGACCGGTTGCTCAATAAACTCTTGCATCCGCCGCTGGCGTCGCTCCGCGACGAAGCCCGGCACGGGGTCCCCCACGCCCTACTGGACGCCCTGGCCCGACTGTTCCGGCTGGAGGATTAATCAGCCCGGCCCGGGGCGGAGGGCCCACCTTGCTGCCGGGCTGCCCGGCGTGAGCGGGAAATCACAGGACCTTCCGCGCTCGGCTATGCGGCCGTTCGCCCCCACCACCCGCGCCAAGGCGCTTCGCCAGCCGTGAGGGAAGACCGCGCGGCGGAGCCGCTCGTTTTGGTGGAACGGAGGCGCCGCGGGAGCCACGGGACTATTCCCACTCCTCGTCCTCTTCTTCCTCGTCTTCGTCCCAGTCTTCGTCGTCTTCGTCGCAATCGTCCTCGTCGGCGTCTTCCGCGTCGTCGT
>JBBIQF010000092.1:14292-17716 GCA_037442445.1 Planctomycetaceae bacterium | reverse complement strand
TTATTCTTGGTCTTGTTCGTCTTCATTTTCGTCTTCTTCGTTTTCTTCGTCTTCGATGTGCTCGTCGTGCTCGTAGTCTTCGTCGTCCTCTTCGAGGTCTTCATCTTCGAAGTCTTCGTCTTCGAAGTCCTCGTCGTCTTCCTCGACGGCTCGGGGGTCGGCATAGCCGGCGTGCCCGGGGCCGAGGTCGTTGTGTTGAGTGAGGTCCGTGGGGAAGGCCCCGGGGGCATTGTCGTCCACGACCAGCCAATCAAGTGCGGTTTTCACGTTGGAATCCCCTTCCTCAATGGAATAAACTGGTTGTTCTGTTTCCCGGTATGGTGTCGGATGCCCGCCAGGCGGAGCCGGCGGAAGCCCGCGGGCGGCCCCCTGGGCCGGTGCCCGCAGCGAACCGAAACGAGGCAATTCCTCCAGGCGCCTAAGCCCGAAGACCTGGAGGAATTGCCGGGTGGTTCCGTAGAGGAACGGCCGGCCGAGTTCCTCCGATCTCCCGACGATGCGGACCAGGCCGCGTTCCAGCAGTTGCCGGAGCACCTCGCCGCACTGCACGCCACGGATGGCCTCGATTTCGGCTCGCAATACGGGTTGCCGATACGCGACGACCGTCAAGGTTTCCAAGGCCGGTGCCGAAAGCCGGACTTCGGCCTGGGCACCATGCAGCCGGCGAAGCCAGGGGGCGAACTTCGGCCGCGTCATCAGCAAAAAGCCGCCCGCTACCTCCACCACGCGGAACGCCCGGCCTTCCGTATCGTACAGCCTGTTTAAAGTTCGGACCAGTGTACGGGCTTCGGTCCCGTCCGCCAAGTCCGCCAGGGCCGCCAAACGGCGACTGCCCAGCGGCTCGCGGGCGGCCAGAAGCACCGCTTCCAGCCGTGCCAGTGCTGGCCAGCGGCACAACCCCGTCCCGCCACCGGCGACCTCCTCGGGCTTGCCCGGCGTGGCCTCTAACCCAAACCATAGTATCGTGTCCCGAGGGGCGCCAAACCACTCGGCAAGGGGCGTCCCCACCGCCGGTGGGTCGTGCCGCACCGCGGCACTGCCAAGCCATCGGCCGGGACCCTCCCACGCCGCGTACATCGGGTGCCCTTCTCGCCGGTCCTCTATCAAAACCTTTTAGCCACCCCTGCGCCAAGCCTCGATTTGGGCCAGCACCCGCGCGACCGCCTCCCCCGGATTGCGGTCGATGGCCTCGAAATACCGCGTTACCGGCGCCGAGTCCCCCAGCGGAACCTTGCACCAAAAGCGGTAAACGCCGCCATCTAGGCCCCACGGCTCCAAGCGGTACTGCCCCACTCCCGCCTCTTGGAGCCGACTCTGAATATACGGCGCCTTGGAAATATTGGATAGTGTTTGATACCACTCTGGATGTATGCCAGATGACGCAAACGTGGTATTCAACGCTTCACGGGCCTTCGGCCCGCAGGAACCCCAAGAATTCGCCAAACCGCAACGCAATTGGCTCGGGCTGACGGGACGCCCCAGGCTTGCTACCGTGGCGCAGCATTCCCCCCGAAACGGCAGACAACCGCCCGGCTGGCAGATTGTCGGCACACCGTCCGTCTGCCCTCGAACCAGCAATTGCCCACCACTTTGGCGGAAATCACTATCGCCAAAGGGACGAAACAGACCTCCACCGTCCACTTGTGCCAGAGTGCCGGGCTGGCTGGAGGCCACAAGCGGACCCGAAGCTGCGTCGATCGCATCCAGCGGCGAAATGCCACTTGCTGCCGCCAGGAACAGCAGCCCAAGGCAGCCCAGCATGACGTTTCGGCGCAGTCGCATAAGGCCATCAACCATCAAAGGCTTGCTCGCAAAGGGCTCCGGTTCCGTTTGCACCATCCCGGACATGGACCACGCCACGCTTACGCTTCGCTGCCTTGGAGGCCTTCGGAGCAGCCGACCAGCGCAGCACGGCAGCCACGCATGGGCGCACCCCATGCCCCCTCCGGTCTCGGCGTAATCCAGCCCGCGGGGAGGAAGGATGATAGCACTCTCCAGCTTGGCCTGACAATGCCAATCGGCTTTCGAGCGGGGCACCGCCGGCGCTATCGGTCCGGCGAGTTCCGACTTGCCTGCTGGCCGCTCGGTGCTCCCTGCCACGCCCCGGCGCTTCGGTCGTTCGGATTGGCCGCTCGTTGGCAAGTCGTCTGGACATGCGCTTAAGTCGCTTGCCCAAAGGTGACGAAAACAGTGGACGCGATGAGTTTGCCGACCGCGCAGAATCTACCGACTCTGCGGCCTGCTTTGGGAGTACTCATTGTCGCAAGATTCCCAACGGCTGGGTGTTCTGGCAAGCCAGGGTAAGCAGCGCAGGCTGCGTTGAGCGAGCACCGATGAGCAATCGCTACGGGATGGACTGGCTGGAAATGGGCTATTGGCTGGCGCTGGCCGTCGTGCTGGTTGCCCCCTCGACCGGGTGCCACCGGGCCTATTACCGCCAGCAAGCCGATCGCGAGGTGTACCAGACGACGGCCTGGGCGACGGACGATCCCCGCTGGCAAATCCGCGATTTCACGATCCAGCCAGATCGCCGGTCCCGCATGTACGACCCCAGCGACCCCGATTACCCGCCCATGCCCCCAGATGATCCCGAGTCGCACCGGTACATGCACTGCGTCGACTGCAAGCGGGGCTGGCCGTGCTGGCATTGCTACGGCAATGCAAGCTGGGTGGAGAACCCCGGCTGGGAGGCCTATCTGCCGCGCAACGAGAAGGGCGAGGTGGTACTGGACCGCCAGGCGGCCGTGCAAGTGGCGCTGTTGCACTCGGTCGATTACCAGACGAACCTAGAGGACTTGTACCTGGCGGCCCTGGACGTAACGTTCGAGCGGTTCCGCTTCGACACGCAATTCTTTTTCACCAACAACACCTCATACGAGCATCGTGGCCGGGTGCGGGGGGGCGGGGCATCGCAGAGCATCTTTGGGGTGGATTCGGACCTGAGGGCGCGGCGGCTATTGGCCACCGGCGGCGAGTTGGTGGTGGGGTTCGCCAATTCGCTGGTGTGGCAGTTTTCCGGGCCCGATACGTACAGCGCCAATTCGCTGCTGAGCTTCTCGCTGGTGCAGCCGCTGCTGCGTGAGGCCGGCCGGGCGGTGGTCCTCGAACACCTGACCCAGTCGGAGCGGTCGCTATTGGCCAACCTGCGGCAGATGGAACAATACCGGCGGGGGTTCTACGCGCAGATCGTGGCAGGGCGGAGTCCGGGGCCGGGTCCCTCGCGGGGCCGGCTGTCGCTGGGGGCACTTTCGCCTTCCTCGCCCTCGGCCTCGGCGGGCGGCTTCCTGGGCCTGTTGGAAGAGCAGGTCAACATCCGCAACCAGCAGATGAACATCGCAGGGCTGGAAGACAGCCTCAAGCAGCTCGAAGCCCTGTACGAGGCCAACCGGGTCCGCGACCGCTTCCAGGTGGACCTGGCCCGGCA
>JBBIQF010000092.1:0-14271 GCA_037442445.1 Planctomycetaceae bacterium | reverse complement strand
GCTGTACCGGGCGCAGATCGGGTTGCTGTCGAGCCTGTCGGCCTACGAGGAGCGGCTGGACGGGTTCAAGGTCCTTCTGGGCCTGCCGCCGGACTTGCCGGTGCGGATCGAAGACCCCTTGTTGCGTCGCTTCGATCTCATTGATCCGGCCTTGTCGCGGGACCTGGACGAAGCCGACGCATTGTTGACCATCCTTTTCAACCCGCAGAACGAGGTGCCGGCCAACTGGCGGGCCAGGCTGGCGGCCACGGCCCAGGACGCGGCCGACTGGCTGGAACGGGTCCGCCCGGACCTGGAGCAGTTGGTCGGCGTTGCGCCGGCCCGGCGCAAGGAGCTTCAAGAGATGCTCCAGCGGGCAGGGGCCGAGGTCGATCCTTCGCTGTACGACATCCAGGCCTTCGACGCCCGGATCGCCCGCATCCTCCGGGATTTCGAGGCGGTGGGCCAGGCGCTGAAAAAGGCGCAGGCGGCCCTGCCGGCCTTCCCGGACCCGCCGCCGCGGCCGGGGCCGGAGGTCGATCCCCGCGATCCCCGCCGCCAGGCCTGGGAAGCGTGGCACGCCGAGCTGACCCGGCTGGCCGGCGATTTCGCCGAACTGCTTTCGAACCTCTCGGTCATCCAGGCCCGCGCGCGGCTCGAGTCGGTGTCGCTGGTGCGTGTGGACCTGCGGCCGGAAGAGGCCATCAAGATCGCCCGCCAGAACCGCCCCGACTGGATGAACGCCCGGGCGGCGCTGGTGGACGAGTGGCGGCAGATCGAGATCGCCGCCAACGCCCTGCGGAGCGATCTCAACGTGCAGTTCAGCGGGGACCTGGGCACGGTGGGCGATAACCCGTTCCGGTTCAGCGGCAAGAATGGCCGGCTCCGCGTGGGCGTGGAGTTCGACGCCCCCCTGACCCGCCTGGCCGAGCGCAACGCCTACCGCGAAACATTGATCAATTACCAGCGGGCCCGCCGGGCGTACTACCAGTTCGAAGACCGAGTGGCCCAGAACGTCCGCAGCGTGTTGCGTTCCATTCGGCTGAGCCAGTTGAACTTCGAGATTCGGCGGGCGGCGGTCCGGGTGGCCATCGACCAGGTGGAGGTGGCGCGGCTGAACCTCCAGCGCCCTCCGCGCGTGGGCGAGCGGGGGTCCGAGGCCAGCGCCAACGTCGGCCGCGACCTGGTCGAAGCCCTCTCGCGCCTGGTCGAGGCGCAAAACGCCTTCCTCAGCGCGTGGGTCAATTACGAGGCGCAGCGGCTGAACCTGGATTTCGAGCTGGGCACCATGCGCCTGGACGACCAGGGGATGTGGGTCGACCCGGGGCCCATCGACTCGAGCTTTGCCCAAGGCGAGGACCTGACCCCGCCGCTGCCGCCCGCGGAGGAATGACCAACGACCAAGCACCAATGGCCAAGCCCGGAGCAATGCCGAATGTCGAATGTCGAAAGCCAAATGTCGAATGACCAATGACCAAGTAGGGTGCGTGCTTTGCACGCGCGCCGCGGTAGCGCTTGGCCGCGCGGTCATTGGTCATGGGTGCTTGGTCATTGGGATTTGGTCATTGGTGCTTGGTCATTCGACATTTGGCTTTCGACATTCGACATTCGCCCCGGGGCCTGCGTGCAAAGCACGCACCCGGCGGCACCGGGGCCTGCGTGCCGAGCACGCAGCCCAGCCTACACCCTTTCGCTGGTAAACGAGGTCAGGGCCTTCATGTAATTGCCCCGCTCGAAGGCCGCCGGGTGCGGGCAGTTCTTCTGGCTCAGGCTGCCCCGGAGTTGGGCCACCGACTCGTACTCCTTCTCTTCCATGAAGCGGGTCATCTCGTCGAGGATCCGCCTGATCTCGCCGATGCCCCGCTTGTAGAGCACCGAGGCGACCATGCCCACATCGGCGCCGGCCATGAGGGCCTTGAGCAGCCCGTGGCCATCATGGATACCGCTGGTCAGCGCCAGGGATGCGCGGACCCGCCCGTACAAAATGGCGATCCAGCGCAAGGGGAGGAGCTGCTCGTAGGGGGTGCTGAGTACCAGATGCGGGCGCACCTCGAGGTCCTCCAGGTCCATATCGGGCTGGAGGAAGCGGTTGAACAGTACCAGGCCGTCGGCGCCCGCCTCGACAAGTTGCCGGGCCATGTGGCCGGGGGAACTGAAGTACGGGCCCACCTTCACCGCCAGCGGGATGGAGATGGATTGTTTGACGGCCGCCACCAGGTCCAGGTACATCTTCTCGATGTCCTGGCTGGGGGTGTCGATATCGGCGGCGATGAAGTAGATGTTCAGCTCCAGGGCATCGGCCCCGGCGTCCTGGATGCGCCGGGCGTAGCGGGTCCAGCCGCCGGTCGAAATGCCGTTGAGGCTGCCGATGATGGGGATCGAGACGGCCCGCTTCGCCTTTTCGATATGCTCCAGGTAGCTTTCGGTGGCGAAGCGGTACTCGGTCATTTCGGGGAAGTAGCTGAGGGCTTCGGCGAAGCTTTCGGCCCCGAACTCGTACACCCGGGCGATCTCGGCTGGCTCGTGATCGATCTGCTCCTCGAACAGCGACGAGAGCACGGCGGCAGCCGCCCCGCACTCCTCCAGGCGCTTGAGGTTATCGAGCGACTGGGTCAGCGGGCAGGCGGCCACCACAAGGGGATTCTTCAGCGCAAGTCCGAGATAGTTCGTGCTCAGGTCGATCGTCATGCTTCCACCTCCGTTGCAGGGGCCTTGCCCGCTTTGGCACCATTGCCGTCGCTGGGGGTGGCGGCAGGCCCGGCCGCCAGCCGCTCGTACAGGGCCCAGCGGTATTCGATATCCTCCTGCCCCAGGGCCAGCAGGCGTTCCGACTCTTGCGGCTTCGCCCGAGCCAGCATGGCGAACCGCGCCTCCTTCAGGGCGAAGTCCTTGAAGGTGCCGGTGGGCTTGCGGCTATCGAGGTGGAACGGCTGCGGATCGCGGGGGTCGTAGTGGTACAGCGGCCAGTAGCCGCAGGCCACCGCCTCCTTCTGGTGCTGTAGCCCCTGCGCCATGTCGATGCCCCAACTGATGCAGTGCGACAGGGCAATCAGCAGCGACGGGCCGCGATAGCTCTCCGCCGCCCGGATGGTCTTCAACGCGTGGAGCGGGTTGGCCCCCAGGGCGATCTGGCCCACGAACACGTTGCCGTAGGACATGGCGATCAGGCCCAGGTCCTTCTTGCGCCCGGGCTTGCCCGCAGCGGCGAACTTGGCCACCGCGCCGCGGAAGGTCGATTTCGACGCCTGCCCGCCGGTGTTGGAGTACACCTCGGTATCCAGCACGAGGATGTTGATATCCCGGCCCGAGGCCAGCACGTGGTCCAGCCCACCAAAGCCGATGTCATACGCCCAGCCGTCGCCCCCGAAGCTCCAGATGCTCTTGCGGATGAGGAATTCGGCGGAGGCCGCAAGATCGGCGGCATCCTCGCCTCCGATCGCGCTGAGTCGCTGGCAGAGCGTCCGGACCAGTTCGCGCTGGCGGGCGATCTGTTCGCCGGTCTCCTGGGGATTGTCCAGTAGCGCGCTGACCAGCTCGTCGCCCAACTGGCCGGCCAGCTTGCGGAGCAGCATGGTGGCGTGCTCCTTCTGCTGGTCCACGGCCAGGCGCATGCCGAAGCCGAACTCCGCGGCATCCTCGAACAGCGAATTGGACCAGGCCGGCCCGCGGCCCTCGCGGTTGACCGTGTACGGCGTGCAGGGCAGGTTCCCCCCGTAGATCGACGAGCACCCCGTGGCATTGGCGATAATCATCCGGTCGCCAAAGAACTGGGTGATGAGCTTGATGTACGGCGTCTCGCCGCAGCCCGCACAGGCCCCGGAGAACTCGAACAAAGGCAGCAAGAGTTGCGAGCCCTTGATCGTGTCGATCTTCACCTGGCTGCGGTCCAGGTCGGGGATCTCCATGAAGAACTCGAGGTTCCTGCGCTCCTGGTCCAGGTGCGGGAGCTTGGGCTCCATGTCGATGGCCTTGTGCTTGGGGACGGCCTTGTCCTTGGCCGGGCACGCATCGACGCACAGCCCGCACCCGGTGCAATCGTCCGGATAAACCTGCACGGTGAACTTGTAGCCGGGGTACTCCTTGCCTTTCCAGTCGGTGGTCTTGGAGCCGGCCGGGGCCCCGGAAAGCACCTCGGCCGGGTACGCCTTCATGCGGATGGCGGCATGCGGGCACACCAGCGAGCAGAAGCCGCACTGCGTGCAGATCTTGGGGTCCCAGATGGGGATGTCCTGGGCGATGCTCCGCTTCTCGTACTGCGTGGTGCCGGTGGGGAAGGTGCCATCGGCCGGCATGGCGCTGACCGGCAGCTCGTCGCCCCGGTTGGCGATGATGGGCCCCAAGACATTCTTGACGAACGGCGGGGCATTCTCCGGCACGGGAGGCACCATGCGCAGCGCCGAGGTCACCCGGTCGGGGACCTTCACCTCATGCAGCGCAGCCAAAGCGGCATCCACGGCGGCGAAGTTCTGCTGCACCACCTTCTCGCCCCCCTTCTTGCCGTAGGTGGCCTTGATGGAATCCTTGATGTGGGCGATGGCCACGTCCGCAGGCAGCATGCCGGCCAACTGGAAGAAACACGTCTGCATGATCGTGTTGATCCGCACGCCCATGTTGGTCTCGCGGGCCACGCGGTAGGCATCGACCACGTAGAACTTCAGGCGCTTGGCCAGAATCTGCTCCTGCACCTCGCGCGGCAGGTGGTCCCACACTTCGTCCGGGCCGTAGGGGCTGTTGAGCAGGAAGGTGGCGCCGGGCTCGGCCACCGAGAGCATGTCGATCCGCTCCAGAAAGTGGAACTGGTGGCAGGCCACGAAAGTGGCCTTGTGGACCAGGTACGAGCCTTTGATGGGCCGGGGGCTGACCCGCAGGTGGCTGGTGGTTACCGAGCCCGCCTTGCGCGAGTCATAGACGAAGTACCCCTGGGCGTACAGCGGGGTGTTCTCGCCCAGGATTTTGACTGTAGAGCGGACGGCGCTGACGGTGCCATCGCTCCCCAGGCCGTAGAACACCCCCCGGACCACATCGGGCGCCTCGGTGGAGAAATCCTCGTCGTAGGAAATGCTCAAGTAGGTGACATCATCGCGGATGCCCACGGTGAAGTGCCGCTTAGGCTTGGGCCGGGCCATCTCGGCGTAGATGCCGGCCACCATGGCGGGCGTGAACTCTTTGGAGGAAAGCCCATACCGCCCGCCGATCACCTGGGGGATGCCCCCGTTGCCTGCCGCGGGCCAGTGCTCGGCCAGGGCGGTGACCACGTCCTGATAGACCGGCTCGCCCAGCGCCCCCGGCTCTTTGGTGCGGTCCAAGGCGGCGATGATCCGCGTGGTCTTGGGCAAACAGGCCACGAAGGCCGCCCCATCGAACGGCCGGAACAGCCGAATCTTGACCAGGCCCACCTTCTGCCCCTCGGCCACCAGCTTGTCCACCGTCTCTTCCACCACGCCGCAGGCGGAACTCATGGCCACGATCACCCGCTCGGCATCCGGCGCGCCGTAGTAGTCGAACAGGTGGTACTGCCGGCCGAACATCCGGGCGAACTTGTCCATCGTCTTCTGCACGATGCCCGGCGTGGCGTCGTAGAAGGGATTGCACGCCTCGCGGGCCTGGAAGAAGTGGTCGGGGTTCTGGGCGGAGCCCCGCAGCTTGGGGCGCTCGGGGCTCAAAGCCCGGTGGCGGTGCTGGCGGATGAGTTCCTTGTCGAGGAAGGCGCGCACGTCGTCGTCGCTGAGCGGCTCGATCTTGTTGACCTCGTGCGAGATGCGGAAGCCGTCGTAGAAGTGGAGGAAGGGCACCCGGGCCTCGAGCGTGGCCTGATGGGCGATCAAGGCCATGTCCTGGGCCTCCTGGACCGAGCCGCTGGCCAGCATGGCCCACCCGGTCGAGCGGCACGCCATCACGTCGCTATGATCGCCGAAGATCGACAGGGCGTGGGTGGCCACGGTCCGGGCGGTAACGTGGAACACCGTGGGCGTCAGCTCGCCGGCGATCTTGAACATGTTGGGGATCATCAGCAGCAGGCCCTGCGAGGCCGTGAAGGTGCTGGTGATGGCCCCGGCTTGCAGGGCGCCATGCACGGCGCCGGCGGCGCCGGCCTCGCTCTGCATCTCCACCACGTGCGGCACGCTGCCGAAGGCGTTCTTGCGCCCGGCTGCGGCCCAGGCATCCGGCATCTCGCCCAGCCCCGACGAGGGCGTAATGGGATAGATGGCCATCACCTCGTTGCACAGGTGCGCGATGTTGGCCGTCGCTTCATTGCCGTCCAGCGTCACGAAGCGTTTTTCTGACACGGCTCGGTCTCCTCAGGAAAAACCCTGAATGTTCAGGTTGTTTCTTATATCGCTTCAGTTTGGCCGGCAGAATGCCGCCCACTGCGAACAACGGAGCGCTTGGCGTCCGGCATCGAAAGCATGTTGCGCCGCCACAATGGCCAGACAGAGCCTCGGTCCGTTACAGGCCGTGCAACGGACTGCCATGCTTGGGATACGCAGACGGGTCGGAAAACCACCACGACGCCCGACCCGAGAGACACGGACGCCACCATTCTAATAACTTAGCGAATGCCCCCTGGGGCCACAAGGGTTCAACGGCCAACTGCGCCCGCAGATTGCCGTTTATGCCAGCACGGGATTTTTTATACCGCCGGCTGCGATTGCCCCGACTGTGCTCGCGCTGCTTCGCCCGGGCCGGATGCTCGATGCCCGGGGGGCGCTCCACCGGGATCGCCGCTCCCCGGTGGAGCACGCTGCGCTGCGGGCAGCCGAGATTCGCGCCGCCTGCGGAAAACCGCCCCGGCTGCGAGCACTCGGGTTACAATGGAAGTTGCGGCAGGGCAGTTGGTTAGGGCGGCCGGCCCATGCGCCTTTCCTCGATTCCTCAGATCTATCGCCACTTTCATCGCTGGCGCGAAATCCTCCGCGTGCTCAGCAAGTACGGCCTGGCCGAAGGACTCAGCCGCCTCGGACCCGAGTTCGCCAAGGACCTCATCAAGACGCCGGCCGGCGATGTGATTGCGCGACATCGGTTCGAGACGCGGGTTCGGTTGGCTCTGGTGGAACTGGGCCCGACCTTTGTCAAGTTGGGGCAGGCCCTGAGCACCCGCCCGGACCTGGTGGGGCCGGCCCTGGCGGCCGAACTCCAGGAACTCCAGGAGCGGGCGCCGGCCGATCCCCCCGAGGTGGTCCAGGCCATCCTCCGCCACGAATTGGGCCGGCCGCCGGAAGAGGTCTTCGCCCGATTCGACCCCGAGCCGCTGGCCTCGGCCTCGATTGGCCAGGTGCACCGGGCCCGGCTGCATGACGGGTCGCCCGTGGCCGTCAAGGTCCAGCACCCCGATATCGAGCGCAAGTTGGAGGTGGACCTGGACATCGTACTGGGATTGGCCCAGTGGGCCGAAAAGGTCCCGGAACTGGCCGACTACCGGCCGCACGCCGTGGCCGCCGAGTTCCAGCGCACCATCCGCCGCGAACTCGATTTCCGCCGCGAGGCCCGGCACATCCAGGAGTTCGCCCGGCAATTCGCCGGCAACCCGGCCGTCCATATCCCCCGCGTGTATCCCGAGTATTCCTCGCGCCGGGTGCTGACCATGGAGTTCATCGAGGGGATCAAGCTGGCCGACACCCAGCGCCTGGCCGCCGCAGGCATCGACCTGGAGCAGGTGGCTCGCCGCGGGGCCGAGATGTACCTGTCCATGATCTTCGCCCACGGCTACTACCACGCCGATCCGCACCCCGGCAATCTGGTGCTCATGGAGGGGAACGTGATCGGGCTCTTGGATTTCGGCATGGTGGGGCGGATCGACGAACGCCTCCAGGAAGACCTGGCCGAAATGCTGTTGGCGGTGGCCAGCCAGGACGCCGAACACTTGACCTCGGTCATCGTGCGCGTGGGGTCGGTGCCGGCCGAGTTGGACCGCGCCTCGCTCAGTGTGGACCTGGCCGACTTCCTGGCCCACTATACCACGCAATCGCTGGCCGATTTCGACCTCAGTGCGGCGCTGAACGAGCTGGTCGAGATTATCCGCCGCTATCACGTGGTGCTGCCGGCCCGCCTGGCCTTGCTGCTGAAAATGCTGGTCACCCTGGACGGCACGGGCAAGCTGCTCAGCCCGCGGTTCAGCCTGATGGAAGTCATGCAGCCCTACCACCGCCGGCTGCTCTGGCAGCGGATGTCGCCCCGGCGGCAGGCCCGGCGCATGCGCCGCTGGTACTTCGAAACCCGCCACTTCTTGGAATCGCTCCCCGGCGGGCTGGTCGACATCCTCGAGCAAATCCAAAGCGGCAAGTTCGACGTGCACCTGGACCACCGCGGCCTGGAACCCTCGGTAAATCGCCTGGTGCTGGGATTGCTGGCCAGCGCCCTGTTCATCGGCTCTGCCCTTCTGGTGGCCACCGACGTGCCGCCCTTGCTGTACGGCGTATCGGTTCCGGGCGCGGCCGGCTGCGTGCTGGCCTTGGTGCTGGGGTGGCGGGTGTGGCGGGCCATCAGCCGCTCGATCGGCCGTCGCCGCTAGAACAACAGCCTCCCCCGGTGCCCCGCATTGGCGTGCCGCCAGCCGCCACGGTCCGATAAAGGCTGGCCCTGCCGGCGACGCTCTCCAATGGCCTGCCCCGGCTGCCGGACGCCGCAAGCACGTGCCACCCGTCGCGGGGCGGCTTGCATGGCCAGGCACTACCTGGGCAGAATAGTCCTGCAACTGCCTCCAAGACGCAAAGATCAGTAGGAGGAGACCGCCCGATGCTTCCCGTGCACCGCCATTGCTTTTGCCCTCCATGCCCGCTTGGCCGGGCTCTGCTCTGGCGCCGGACGATGCCGGTTGCTGCGGCCGTTGTCCTGGCGCTGGCCGCCGCCGCCATAGCAGCGGACCAAACGCCGCTTGGCATCGAGAAAGGGCCGGGCACCATCGCCGTCCTCTGGGCCGGCCAACCCCTGGCCCGTTACCAACACACGCCCAACCCCAATAAGCCCTACGTGGAAAGCCTCTTCTCGCCGGCAGGGGTGAACGTCCTCCGCGACAGCCCCGCCGACCACAAGCATCACCACGGCTTGATGTTCGCCGTGGCGGTCGATGGCGTCGATTTCTGGTCCGAAACGCCCACATGCGGCCGGCAACTGGACCAGGGCACCAGCGCCATCCTCCGGCCCGGCAAGGCCGGCGCCTCGGCGCTGGATAGCGCCGCGGCGGCCATCCTCACCCAGCGCATCGGCTGGGTCTCGCCCCAGGGAACACCCCTTTTGGACGAGACACGCGTGCTGGAAATCACCCGGCTGGCCACCGGCCCGGTTACGCTCGTGGTTTGGCACAGCCGCCTGGCGCCGCCGCCGGGCAGGCCGGGCAGCAAGCTCTCGGGGTCGGCATATTTCGGCCTGGGGATGCGATTCGTCGCCGCTATGGACCAAAAGGGCCGGCTCTTCAATGCCCAGGGCCAGATGGGCCAGGCGCAAACCAACAGCGCCCGCGCTCTGTGGACCGCTTATCAGGCATCGGTCGATGGGAAGCCCGTGACCGTGGCCATGTTCGACTTGCCCGGCAATCCCCGCCCCGCCACGTGGTTCACGATGGATCAGCCGTTTGCGTACCTTTCGGCCACCCTCGGCCTGCACGAGAAGCCGCTGGATATGCGGCCGGCCGAGCCCCTGGAGGTCCGCTACGGCATAGCGGTGTGGGATGGCAAAGTGCCGCCCGCGGCCATCGCCGAGCTACACAAGCTGCTTTCGCTTGCGGAACCAGCAGCCACCGGTGCCGGGCGCCGTTGAAACTCGGCTTGCCCTAAAGGCCGCCGCGCAGGACGCCGGGGGCCGGCGTTCATTGCTTCGGCCGTTCGTCGGGGAACTGCTCCCAGTAAAGCGCCTTGAACGGATTGACCGCCGGACCCACCGCGTCCTCGTTTTCTAGGCACGGCAGCACCTCATCCCACCAGCGGTCGTAGGCGGCCTCCAGGGTCTGCACCACCTCGGGGTGCTGGGCGGCTATGTTGTGTTTTTCGCCCGGGTCGGCCTTGATGTCGTACAGCTCCCAGCGCTTCTGGCCGTTCTTCTGGGCCGATACCAGATGATACCGGCTGCTCCGCACCGCACATTGGGCGTACTTCGAGGCGGCGGCCTTGCCCTTGGGCCAGCGGCCCACGTGCGTAAACAGGTAGCGCTCGGGCCAGTCGGCCTGCGGGTTCTCCAACAGCGGCAGCAGACTGCGGCCGTCCAGCCGGCCCTCGAGCCCCTCGGGAATCGTGGCCCCCGCCAGCGCCGCCAGCGTCGGAAACACGTCCACATGGGCGGCTAGCCGATCGACATCGCCCGGCTTGAGCGTCCCCGGCCAGCGCCAGAAACTGTGCACCCGCGTGCCCCCCTCATACGGCGTCACCTTCTGGCCCCTCATGCCCGCATTGAACACCTTCACCCCGGCTGTGCCGCCATTGTCGGTCATGAAGATGACCAGGGTGTTCTGTTCGAGATTCCACTTGCGGAGGCAATCCAGCAGGCGGCCCATGTTCTGGTCGATGTTGGCCACCATGCCGAAAAACGTCGCCACGTCGTCCGGCACCTTCCCCAGGTAGGGCTTGCGATACTCCTCGGGGCACACCAACGGCGCGTGCGGGGCATTGGGCGTGATGTAGGCGAAAAATGGCTGGCCCCTTTTGCCCTGCTGCTGGATCCACCCCAGGGCTTGCCGGAAAAACACGTCCGTGCAGTAGCCCTTGGTCTTCACGAACCGGCCGTTGTGAAGGATGGCCGGGTTGAAATAGCTGTTGTTGGGGGCATCGCCGCAACTGCCGGGATAGGTCTGCCCGATGCCGCCGGCGCCGTGGATGAACATCTCGTCGAAGCCCCGTTTGTCGGGCCAGCGCTCCGGCTCATCGCCGAGATGCCATTTGCCGAAGATGCCTGTGGAGTAGCCGGCCGACTTGAGCACCTGAGCTATCGTGACCGCCTTCAGGCTCAGGCGCTCCCGCTCCATGATCGTGTGCGTGACCCCCGAGCGGAACTCGTGGCGCCCGGTCATCAGCGATGCCCGGGTGGGGGCGCACGTGGGGCTGACATGGAAATCGACAAACCGCACACTCTCGGCATGCATGCGGTCCAGGTTCGGCGTGCGGAGCACCGGATTGCCGTGGCACGACAGGTCGCCGTAGCCCTGGTCATCGGTCATCACCAGCACGATGTTCGGGCGCCGGCCCTGCAGACCCGCGCCCAAAGCCGGCCCGGCCAGCACCGCACCCAGGCCCCCTAAAAACCCAAGCAACGCAAATCGGCAAAAGCCAGTCATGGAGTCACCTCGGCAGGGCGTCGAAACATGGGGGTAACCGCACACCGATGCCGAATGTAAGAGCGCCGGGGGCGAATGTCAAATCCTCGGCCCCGATCCAGAGCCGGAAGCCCCGAGCCGGGGGCGTCAGCCCCCGGTGTTCGTCGCGTGTGGCCGGCTTACGAGCCGGGGGCGTAAGCCCCCGGTGCGGCCGGCACCCCAAGTATGCCGGTACCACCCCGGGCTGACGCCCGGGGCTCGTTGGCCACCGCCGGCTTACGCCCGCGGCTTGTGATGGCCGAGGCTAGCCGCTCGGCCGAGACACACGCGCTCTTCTACGACACGGCGACGTCCGCTGCCACACCACCTACGCGGGGACCACCGCCTTGCGCTTTCGCCTCCGGCCCGGCGAGTAACTCGCCACCCCCGACGAACGTCGGCCGCGCCGTGCCCCGCCCGCCCAGGCCCCTTTTTGGTTCCCATCGCCGCCCCGGTCCTGAGAATCCGGAGAGGAGACGAGCGATCATCTTCCGCCGGTCGCTGAGCAGCCGCCGGGTTCTCGCCCGAAGGCGGGAAGCGATCCTTGATGAGTTCTCATTGTTCATCGGCAAGGTCATGCCGGGTCATCCGTATGCCCTCCGTAAACCATGCGAAAGGTCCACCTACATTCCATCCCGTGTCTGTTCCAGGAGGGTGGGTTTTCGGACAAAGCCTTGTTCGGCCACACTGGAAATGGAAATTGTGGTGCCCTCGTCGGGCGTTTGTACTGAAACCCCGCCGATGGCGAAGTGTCACACCCTGTCTCAGTGGCGATACCAGATGCCGTCGCGTAGGCGCCTGGCCCTCTTGGGGGCTGCTATGATGGCCTCGCCCCGGGTGCGATACGTAGGTGCAACACGTGTTTTCAAAGGTTGCAACCAATTGGCACTATTGCACTTAAGATGCCATACGCTCTATGGCAATTACAGCCGGACGTGGAACCCCGACGAGGGCGGGCAGGGAGCTGCGGGGTGCCTAGCCCCCCCCGTTGCGGCGACCTTCAGGCGGGCCACCCATTGCCGCATCCGATCGACGACGGCAGGGGGGTTCTCAAACTGCCGCCGCTGGAGGAATATCCACTCGATCCAATTCAGTGGGGCCAGGACGACAGTGCTGCGGTCGAAGACCTCGATCAGTTGCCGCTCGGCCGGGTCAAGCGGCCCAGCCACCGCCTCATAGGCCGAAAGCCCCGTCTGCCAGCCCGCAGGGTCGTCCATGACCATGCTACCCAGTAGGCGGGCCATATCGCAGGCCACGGTGTCCAGGCGCATGGCCTCGAAATCGACCAACCCGGTTACGCGCTGGCCGGTAAACAGCACGTGATCGTGCCAGACATCGCCCAGGCACGGCTGAAGGGGCACTGCCACGCTTGCCGCCTCTTCGACAAGCGCTTGCACCCGGTGGATGGCTTGGCCTAGCAACTCCAGCGCCCGTTGGGCCCAGGGCACAAGCTCGGGCCAATGGGTAGCGGCCAGTCGGCTCGGTACCTGGGCCAGCAAACCCGCGGACCAGCGCTTGAGTTTTGCGAGCCGCTGGGCGAGGCTTGGCGACGGACCCACTTTACCTGACCTAGACGGTGGTGAAAGACCAGACGACGGGGTGGTTCCCGGCCAAGGGAAATCGGCGACCGCCCGGTGGAACACGGCCAGGGCCTGCATGGCGGCCTCCAGCTTGGCTGGCGAGGGGCAGTCGCGATAGTCGGCCTTGCCGGGCATCCACGGCGACAGTTCCCAGCGGCTCCCGGCACAGACCGCCACCGTCCGCCCCTGCCGGGTAAGCCGCGGTACCGGGACGAAATCGCAACCGCGCCGGGCTGCCCAATCCAAGATCGCGTGGATGAGGGCCAGTTGGTCGTCGGTGGGATGCCCCTCGGGCCAGCGGCGCAGGCAGAACTGGCCTGCCGGGCATTCCACTCTCCAGAACCGGGCCCCGCTAAACCCCCCAGCCCAGCCCAGGTCGTGCAGTTGCCGCGGCTGATACTCGGCCGGATATGCCGCAAGAACTTCCAATTCGACCATTGCTCTCCAATTCTAGCCACCGGTGGGCCAACGCTCGAAGGGGGTGGCGGGCAGGGAATGTCGAAGGACGAATGACGAATGTCGAATGACGAAAGCCAAATGTCGAATGGCCGAATAACCAATGACCAATGACCAGGCACCAATGAGCAGGCACCAAGCACCAATGACGATGGCCTATGGCCGGGGTGGGGTGGATGCCCATTTTCCGGCCAGAACGGCCTTTGCAACGTTCGAACCGGGATGCAACAATAGCAAAGATGGGGTGAATGTATCGGCAAGCCCGATTGCGGTATGGCTTTCTACAGCGATTGGACCCCCTGGCAGCACATGGCACGTACTCCATTTTTCCGGTATGTGTGGGCATTTGCCCTGGTGGCCGCCATTGGACCGCGCTGGGCCTTGGGGGCCGAGGCCCCGACCAAGCCCGAGCCCAAATCTCCCCCTGTGGAAAAGCCGCAGTCGGCCGACCCGGGTACCGCCAAGGCAGCGCCCGAGGGGGCGGCGCCGTCGGGCGGGGGGGCCGGTTCGGCCATGCCCGGCGGGCGTCCGGGCCGCATCCCGTTTGCCGAACTGGTCCGCGATGCCAAACCTATCGAGGGGTTCATCAAGCTGTACCGCAAAGACGACCGCTTGCTGGCCGAGCTGGGGCCGCAATTGTTGGACCGCGATCTGATCGTGGTCATCTCCATTGCCCGGGGCATTGGCGAGGGGCACCTTCTGGGCGGCATGAGCTGGGGTTTCGGGGACGATTGGATTTGGCAATTCCGGCAGGTGGACGACCGCATCCAGGTGGTGCGGCGTAATGTGCGGTTCACGGCGGCCCAGGGCACTCCGGAGTCGCTGGCGGTCAAACTGGCCTATACCGATAGCATCCTCTTCAGTCTGCCGGTGCTTTCGACGGCGCCCAGCGGGGCGGCCGTGGTGGATTTGGGTAGCGTCTTCATGAGCGACCTGCCGCGGATTTCGGGCGTGCTGCCCGGCTTCGTGTTTGCCCGG
>JBBIQF010000091.1:19234-24057 GCA_037442445.1 Planctomycetaceae bacterium | reverse complement strand
GTCCCCCCTGGGGGAACGCCCGTTCCGCGCGGGTGGAAACCAGCATGGTGCGCCGATCGGCGCCCCCGTCGGGGTCCTCGAGTTCCAATTGCACCTCGTAGGCCGTGCCCGGCTCCAAGAACAGGATGCTGCCGGCAAGCATGTTGTACGGACGCTCGGCTTTGTTATCGCCGTACCAGCCATAGTAGTCGATGCGGAACAGGTCGAGGGCGCGTTGCCAGTCTGGATTGCCTTGCCGGCGGTACTGGACTCGGCAGCGGGCATTGTGATTGGCGTCGCCGGTGACGTTCCACTCGATGCCGATGGAACGGAGCGTGGCGTACGTGTGCAGCTCGGCGGGAACGCAGGCGTTCTGTGGCCCGCCGCTACCGGCCGCCAGCCACACGCTCGCCAGGACCGCAAGGGTACCCACCGTATTCATGCCAGAACCCTCCATTTGCCAGAAACATATGTCACGTGATGTCTGCCATGTTTGCCTTGCGTGCCGGCCCGGGCCATTGTAGCCGGACAAGCCGGCGCCGGGCTACCACGGGCCGGCGGCCGGTGCGGCCGGGCACGAACCGCCGCCATGTCGCCGCCGCTTGGCGACAATGGCGAACCCCCCTTTGCGGTTGACGCTCAACGGTGGCGCGGCGATATTGGCGATTGCAGGCGGCTTTTTTGCCCTGGTTGGTGGGAGGGGTTGTGGTTCAACTGGCAGAGGATTTGGCCGACTTTTGCCGGCCCTTGGGCCTGGAAGAGGTCCAGAGCTGGCGCAGGCGGGTGGAAGAGGCGGCCGGCAGCGGGGGCATCTCGTGGCGGGATGGGCTCGAGTTGGTCCGTTGCGGCATCCTCTTGCGCCGCCGCAGCGATGTGGGCGACAGG
Organism: Planctomycetaceae bacterium; assembly: GCA_037442445.1. GTDB lineage: Bacteria > Planctomycetota > Planctomycetia > Pirellulales > Thermoguttaceae > JANLFZ01. The sequence continues at coordinate 23,193 of JBBIQF010000091.1, read as the reverse complement.
CAGAGTTCGCTTCGCCAAGAGGTGCTTGGCCTGTTGCCCGCGGCCGAGTCGCTGTGCCATGCCGCGGTGATGGCAGCCGCCGCCGGTCCCGAAGCGGCCGAACTCGGCCAGGAGGTGGTTCGCCAGATCGCGCACGACGAGCAGTATCTGGCTGGCATCGCCCATTCGGACGCGCTGTCGGAAGAGGCGCTGGCCTTTGCCCTGGAGGCCTTCCGCGACGACCTGCACTGGCTTTCGACGCTGGTTTCGGCCTTGGAAGGCGGGCCGGGGGTGGATGCCCTGGAGCGGGTTCTGATCGAGCAAGAAAGCCTGCACCGGCGATGGGGACTGGATGCGGGTCTGGAAGATGGCGGCCCCGCATCGCCCACGGGAGTCAGTGCGGCCCAGCGGGCCGAACTGTCCGCGGCCCTCGCACAGCTTCGCCGTCTGGCCGTGGCCCGCCAAGTGGAAGCGTTTCTGGCTTCTTCTGAGCCGGGCGACGCCCGCGGGTGGTATCGGCGGTGGCAGGCGGCAAGCCGGCTGTTGGGGCGCCTGGCCGTGGCCATGCCGCCTTCCCGAGGTCCTGGAGGCGCCCCAGCCGATGCCGACGGCGACATGCACCCTGGGCGCTGGGCCGATCTGTCGCAGGCCGTGGTTGACCGCCGCCAACGCGCCGCGCAGGCCTGGCAGGACGCCGTGGCATCGGCACCCGAGGCCACCCGTACTGGCTTGCTCCGCGAGGCGGCCGAGGACCTTGCGGACCGGGCCAGCGAGGCGATGACGTTCCTCGAAGAGCAGCCCGCTGCGGCCGCCATCAAGAGCCTGGAATTGGTCCGCGACGATATGGACCGCTGCCTCGCCGCCTTGGAGCAGGGGCCTGCAAGCGGGGTCCGCGCGGTGCGGCGAACCTTGCGGCGCCGGCGCCGGGCGCTCGATGGCGAACTCCAGGAACGCCGCCTGGCCTGGCGGCTCGAGGGGCTGCTCGGCCGGCGCGGCGCCCTGGCCCTCGAAAAGCTCATGCTGTTCCTGCTGGTGGTGTTCATGCTCTTGCTGGTGGTCGAGGGGCCCTTGTTGCGCCACGAGGCGGCGCGGCAGGGACTGACGATCGAAACCATGACCCACAGCCGGGTGGAAGCGGTGTTCGCCTGGCTGGACTTGGCCATTTGCGCCGCATTTCTGGGCGAATTCGCGTTGAAACTGCTCCTGGCCCAGGGAAAGGGGCTCTACGTGCGCCGCAACTGGCTCACCGGGTTATTGCCGGCGATACCGGTGGGCTTTTTGGCGTATGCCACGCACCATCTGGCCCTAGCGGTGGAAGGCGAGTGGGTGGTAGCCATCCGGGCATTGCGCTACCTGCGGCTATCGCGGGTGGCGGAGTGGTTGCGGGTGGCCCGGCCGCTGTTGCGCTTGGCCCGGCTGGTGGGCTTTGTGCTCTGGGCGTCCGACCGGCTGGTGCGGCGCATGAGCCCGCTGTTGAACCGCAACGTGGTGCTTTTCGAGCGGGCAGCCCTGGAAGAGCTGCGAGCGCCCTACCAGACGGCCCTGGAATCGCTGCGGGAGCGATTTTGGCACCTGGCGGCCGATCGGGAAGAGCTGGAGCCGGCCAGCCGCCTGGCCGTGGTCCACGCCCGGGTGGCCGATCTGCGGGCCAAGCTCCGCGCGCCCACCGCGGCTTTGGCCCGGGTGCCCAGCGACGGCGAGCTACCGGCCCGGGAAATACCGCTGGAAGATGTGATCGTACAATTGCTGTCGGCCACGCCGGCCAGTGTGGCGGAGCGCTTTGGCCGGGGCCTGGCCCGCAGCATCGCCCAATGGTGCCGGGCCTTCGACGTGCTCGCCGTACGGCGCCTCCCGGTGATCCGCGACCTGGTGGCGGCCGGCCGCCTGGCCGACCCTTACGAGGCCGCGGCCCGGGCGGCCAATCGCATCGGGCTCCTCGGGCGCCGCTTGCTGGAGCGGGTGTACTGGTTCGCGGACCTCTATGGCACGGTGACCGCCCCCCAACTGGTCGATTCGATCGGCGAATGGATGATCCGCGGCACCGCCCAACCGGCGCGGCGGTTCCTGCTGTTCGGCACGCTGTTCGTGCTCCTCTCCCACTTGCTCTTGCGCCTGCCCCACCCCGCGTTTCTCGACGCCATCGCCGCCTTCGTCAATCGCGTGTTGGGAACACCTCTGGTGGTGCTGGGAACCATCTGCCTGATCCCGTTGCTGGTGGGCTTGTGGTTCCGCCAGATCGCCGGCGAAGCCAGCGATTTCTACACCAAAGTGGCCGAGGCCCAATTCCTTTCCGCGGCCAAGCGCATGAAACGCCGCCTGGCCCAGCGCTGGCACGCGATATGGATAGAGCGGGTGCTGGGGCCCGAAGCCGACCTGGCCGGCGCCGAGGAAGCCCCCTCCAGCACCCTGCGTGCCACCGTCACCCGCCTCTGGGAGGACTACCTGGATGGCGCCCCGCTGCATCGCAGCGACACGCGGGTTACCACCCAGTTGCTGGGCAACCTCGACCTCTTGTCGCTTTACCACAGCCGGTTGCGCTACGGAAGGCGCAAGCGCAAGGAATTGCGGCGGCTGGACCTGTCGGCCGCCCGGGGCTCGCTCCGCGGACCCTACCTGTGGTTCCACTTCATTTCCCGCAGCCTGACCCAGCAAACCGCCAAACTGGTGGTCGATTACAACACCTTCGCCATTCCGCTGGAGCGGCTGGATCGGGCCAGCGACGAGGAAGTGCGGGCGTATGCGGCCTGGCTGAGCCGCCGGGCACGGTGCCCCATCCAAGCCCTGGCCCTTCCCCCGGCGGTTCGTGCGCGCTTGGAGGCCGCTGGCAGCGCCAACGGCCAGGAGGGTCGGGCCAGCGGCCTGCGCCTGGGCTTCCAAGGGAGCGATTTCACAGCCCTGCACTTCCTTTCCGACGAAACCGACCTGGACGAGGACATCCGCCGGCGCTACGGCCCCTGGGTGGCGGATCTCATGCAGCGGGACCGGCGGGACAACATCCGCCGGGTCTTTCGGGCGTATCCGCTGCACCATCGGCCCAAGGACCAGCGGACCTTCAATCCCCTGGTGTTTTACCAGCAGCATCTGGCCGGCGGGTGGGTGCTGTTGTTTCCTCTGAAAGTCGGCGGGTGGCTGGCGGTGCTGGGCTGGCGAGGGCTGCGCCTGGTGGGCCGGAAGGTTGGGGAAGTGCTCCGGCCCCCGGCCGCCGAGGTCTCCGAACTTGCCGACGATGAGCCCCTGGCGGTGGCCATCCGCAAGGTGCACCGGATGCGCAAACCGGTATTTCTGCAATGCCTGCATCTGCGTGCGGAGTTCGACCCCGAGTACCTCGGCGCGCTATTGCCGGGCTGCCCGGGCCTGCCCGGCCCGGCGGTGCCCGTGGATGAGGACCTGAACCTGATCGCGGCCGAGCCGCCCTTGCGGCGCCAACTGGCGCAACTGGCGGCTAGGCGCCGCCGGCAGGTGCTGGACCTGCGGTATTGGCTGCGGCGGCTGGGGCTGGAGAATCATCCTGCCGAGTCGCTGCGGGCGATGGCCCTAGCCTACATTGTGGACCACGGCTGGGTGCGCAGCAAGCTGGAATCGGCGCGGCTGGTGGAGCGGGCCTGGGGGCCTGCAAGCACCGGCCAGCCGGCGGCGCCGGCGAACATGTCCGCCTGCCAGGCCTGGGCGAAGCTACCCACTTCGCTCCCCGGGCGTTTGAGAACAGCCCTGGACCGGGCCGCGGACTTTCTGCTTTGGCCCTTCCGCTTCCGCCGCTGGCGATTCGAGCGCCAGGCCCGGCGGGTGCTCGGCTTTCCATGGCTAAGCGCGGTGCCAAGCGCCCGCCACCGCGATTGCCTGCGCCAAGCATGGGAGCGGCCCGAGTTGCGCAAGGCGGTGCAACGCCTGGCACAGGCCGCCAGCGAAGCCGATCCCCTGGCCGAGGCCCGCCAGACGCTTCAGTCGGTGGCCCGCGACCCGGCCACCTGGACCCGGCAACT
>JBBIQF010000091.1:0-19198 GCA_037442445.1 Planctomycetaceae bacterium | reverse complement strand
GTGCTGGACCTTCAGCTCTATTGCGATCTGGTCGCCCGGCTGGGCCAATACCCGGAAAAGGCCGCTTGAAGTGCCCAGCGCGGTGCAAATCGGTTGTTTTCGGAGAATAATATCTATGGGGAAGAGCGTATCCTCCCCTGGGTGCCAAGTGCCGGTTTGCCAAGTGGAGGGCCCGACGATGAACCCCATCTGTCGCCTGGGCTGGGCAATAGCGATGGCGGCGTGCTGCGTTGCGGTGTGGCCGCGGGCCGAGGCCGCCGAGGAACCGCCCGCCATAAATCCCTTCGGAGCGGTCCGCCAGGACCGCGAGGACGCAGAGCCCGGCTATGTGGAGCTTTCCGATGGACGCATCTTCGTGGGCAGCGTGTACATGACCCGGGACAAGCGCGTGAAGATCTGGGACGCTAACCTCCAGCGCCAGCGCGAAATCCCCCTGCGCGCCATCCGGCAGATCGAATGCAAAGTAGAAAAGGAATGGATGGAGCGGGAGTGGCGTTTCAAGGAACTGGCGCTGGACGAAAAGATGTACACCGGCCGCAAGTACCCGGCCCGACTGTACGTCCACACGGTCACGCTGCGGAGCGACGGGCGGACGATCACTGGGCCGCTGGCCGAAATCATCTACGTGCGGCCGTATGCCGATCCCTCGGCGGGCCTGGATGCCTCGAAACTCCAGCCGCAGCGCTTCCTGCTCCACAAGCGCGACAAAGGGCCCCCCGGCACCGACCTGAAATCGTTGGTGTACGTAAGACTGGTCAAGTTGGGCAAAGATGCCTACGAGGAAGGGCTGGCCAAAGCAGAAAAGCGGGCCAAGACCAAGCCCGGCACGCCCTCGGCACGGGTCCCGGCGGCCAAAGCCCCGCCGGTCGAGGAGCGGGATGCCGACGCCCCGGCCCCGGACAATTAGTTTTTTGCAGCGGCTAGTTTTCGCAGCGGCAGAGAGGGCCGAAGGTCCGGCTGGCGGGAGAAGGGCCGGGAGTTGATCGCCAGCACGCGGCAATGCCCGGCGTGTGCTTCGCCGGACGGGCCCTGGGCACTAGCCGCCTGTGGGCCGGTCGCTGGCCGGCCGGCCAAGTTGCCAACACGAGGATCGCACGGTGCAGATCACGCTCAAAGGCGGGTTCAGCTTTAGCGCGATGCTGGCGGTGCTGGCCGCCTCGCTCCTGCTGGCCAGCGTGTTCTACTATCGCACCTATGGCAACCTCCGGCCGGCCCAGTGGAAGGTGCTGTTGGGGCTCCGCGCGGTGGCGATCACCATCGTGGTGCTCTTGCTGTTTCGGCCTGTGTTCAGCTACCAGTTGACGTATCAGGAGAAGCCGGCCGTGGTGGTGTTGATTGACACTTCGGCCTCGATGGGGGTGGCCGACGACGAATCGGGCGTGCCGCGCCTCGCTTTGGCCCGGCAGCAGGTCGAGCGGTGGCTGCCGCGCCTGGAGCAGAACTTCGCGGTCCACTTGATGCAGTTCGCAGACCGGGCCCTGCCCCTGCCCAGCCCGGTTTTTCTGGCACAATTGGCCCCAACCGGGCAGGCCACCTCGCTTACGGCGGCACTGGTCTCCGGGGCCCAGCAGGTGCCTCGCAGGGAACTTGAAGCCATCGTCTTGATCTCCGACGGCATCCACAACGCCGCGCGCAACCCCGTGGAGGTGGCCGGCAAGCTGGGCACCGTGGTCCACGCCGTCGGGGTGGGCGCCAGCCTGCGAAGCAACCGCTCGTTCCGCGATGTGCAGGTGACCGGCATCGACTGCCCCGAGCAAATGCCCATCCACAACAAGGCGAAGATCACCGGGTCGGTGGAGGGCATCGGGCTGGGCGGCCGGCCCGTTCAGGTCCTGCTGGAAGAGGACGGCAAGCAGGTCCTCCAGCGCGAGCTGACCCTGGACGATATCGAAGGTTCGCAGAAGGTGGAGTTCGAATACACCCCGGCAGTCAAAGGCCGGCATACCTACACCATCCGCGTGGCGCCGCTTGCTGACGAGAAGATCGCCGAAAACAACCAGCGCACCGCGGTAGCCATGGTGACCGAGCCGGGCATCCGGGTGCTGTATATCGAGGGCACCACGCGGCGGGAGTACGGCGCGATTTCTTCCTGGTTCTTGGCCAAGGACCCGGATATCGAGTTCTGCTCGATGTACCAGACCCGCCAGAACACCTTCGTGGTGCGGAGCAACATGCCGGACTTGAAGCTCGCCGGCATCCCCACCGACGAAGAGAACATCCGCAAGTTCGACGTGTTTCTGATCGGCGACCTGGACAGTTCCTATTTGCGCCCCGAAGTGCAGGAGCGGCTGCTGCGCCGGGTCCGCGAGGGGGCGGGGCTGTTGATGATTGGCGGGTACCATGCCCTGGGGCCAGGCGGCTACGCCGGCACCCCCATCGGCGAGGCGCTGCCGGTCTATTTGGGCACCCGGGAGATCGGCCAGGCCACCGAACCCTTCCTGCCGCAATTGCCGCCCGCAGGGGCCCGGCCCCCCGTGTTTGCGAACAGCGACGGTTTCTTTCCGACCCGGGCGGCAGGGCCGCGGGAATCGGGGCTGCCCGAGCTGGACGGCTGCACGAAGGTCCAGGGCCCTCGGCCTGGAGCGACGGTGCTGGCCGTTCATCCTCTGGCGGGCGACATGCCGGTGCTGGCGGTCCAGCCCCTCGAGAAAGGGCGCACGGCGGTGTTCTGCGGCGACACGACATGGAAGTGGCAGCAGGGGCCGCGGGCGATGGGCCAGGACACGCCATTCTTGCGTTTCTGGGGCCAGATGGTCCGCTGGCTGGCGGGCCGGGCCGAGGCCGTCGAGGCCAAAGCCAGCATCACCGCCGCCACCGACAAAGGCGCTTACGACCCGGAAGAACCGGTCAAGATCACCGCCGTGGTCCGCGACGAAAAAGGCGAAGGCGCCACCGGCGCCGCCGTGGTGGCCCAGGTGCGGGGGCCGGGTGGCCGGGTGGAGCAAGTCCCCTTGACCCCGGCCGCAGGGCCCGGCGGCCATTTCAGCGGCACCTTCGTTCCCAAAGCGCCGGGCAAATACGAAATCGTCGTCCAGGCCAAGGTGGGCCCGACCGAACTCGAAAGCCAATCGCTGCCCATCGAGGCCGGCCGGGTCAACCTGGAGTTCGAAAAACTCGACATGGACGAAAAGCTGCTCACCCGCATCGCCGCTGCCGCCAAGGGGCGCTATGTCCACATCAGCGTGGCCGATACTCTGATCGACCAGCTCAACACCACGGCCCGGCAGAAGACCGAGAAACTCGAGCGCCGCCTGTACTGGCCCCCGGGGTTGTGGGCCCTGTTCGTGGCCGTGCTGTCGGTCGAATGGTTCCTGCGCCGGAGGTTCCAACTGCGATGACAGCCCACCGCGGATACCGCTATCTGGAACCGGAGGCCCTGGCGCGAGTCAAAAACCTGGCGCTGGTGGCCCGGGGCGTGGTGGAAGGCTCGATTAGCGGGCTACACGCCCGGCGACGACCCGCGGCACCTGGATTACAAGATGCTCGCCCGGACCGAGCGCCTCTACGTCAAGCAGTACGAGGAAGAGACCAACATGCGCGTCCAGATCATCCTGGACGCTTCGGGTTCGATGGGGTACCAGTACGAGAGCAAAATCACCAAGTTCGAGTACAGCGCCTACTTGACGGCGGTGCTGGCCTACCTGATGACCCGGCAGCAGGACCTGGTGGGCCTGACGGCGTTCGATACCGATGTCCGCCTGGACATGCCCACGCGGAGTTCGCCCCGGCACTTCAACGAGATGATGCACCAACTGGAAGCCCTCCAGCCTGCGGGCGAGACCGGCCTGGCCGCCACCCTCCATAAGCTGGCCAACCGCTTCAAGAAACGGTGCCTGATCGTGCTTATCAGCGACCTGTATGACGAGCCGGAAGAGGTGATCCGCGCGCTGCACCATTTCCGGCATCGCCGGCACGAGGTGATCGTGTTCCACGTGCTCGATAAGGCGGAGATCGATTTCCCTTTCCGCGAAACCGTGGCCTTCTACGACCTGGAGACCAACGAGCGGATCCAGGTCGATCCGGCCTACGTGCGGGACGTGTATCTGGAGCAGATCGAGGAGTTCATCGCCGGCTACCGCCGGGCGTGCGCCGAAAGCTACATCGACTACGTGCTGGCCGATACCACCACCCCGTACGATCTCATGCTTTCGCGCTACTTGACCAAGCGCAGCCGGCTGTAATGGTATGATTCCCCTGGCCCCCTGGTTCCTCTTGGCGACGCTGGCGGCGGTGATCCCGGTGGTCCTCCACCTGATCAACCGGCAGAAGGCCAAGGACTTGCCCTTCAGCACTTTGCGGTTCCTGCGGATCAGCGTGCAGAAGACCCGCCGCCGGCGCCGGATCCACGACGCGCTATTGATGCTGATCCGCATGGCGGTGCTGGTGCTGATCGCCATCGGGCTTGCCGAGTTCCGCCTCACCTCGTTCAAGTCGCTCTGGGGGCGCGGGGAATCGGCGGCGGTGATCATCCTCGACAACTCGGCCAGCATGGGGGTGGTGGACGAAGGCCGGGTGCGGTTCGAGACGGCCCTGGGGGCGGTGCAGCAGATTCTGCGCGAATTGCCGGAAGGCAGCCCGGTGGGCCTCATATTGACCAGCGGGCCGCCTTTTCCCGAGGCGGGCAAGCTGCACCGCTTCCATGCCCCCATTCTGGAGATACTCAACCAGTGCGGCCCGACGGCCGAAGGCGCCGACCTCGGCCTGCGCCTCCGCCAGGCGCGCCGGCTGCTGGCGGCGTCCGGCGCCGCCAACAAAGACATCTACATCGTTACCGACCAGCAAGCCGCCTCGTGGAAAGCCGCCCTGGCCGAGAAGACCCCGGCCGAAGCTCTCAGCGACGAAGAGCGCAAGGCCCTGGAAATCCCCCTGACCATCGTGGACTGCCACCGCACACCGCAGTCCAACCAGGCGGTCCGCGAGGTCAAGGTCGAAGCCCCGGTGCCGGTCGTTGGGCTCCAGGGCAAGGCCCTGGTCAAGGTATATAACGCCTTCGGTGCCGAGCAATCGCGGCTGGTAGAACTCTACGTGGACGATACCAAAGTGGGGACCAGCCCCGCGCTAGCTATTCCGGCCGACGGCGAAATCACCTACGCGTTCGCGCTGCCGTTTCAGCGGGGGGGCATCCTCCGCGGCGAGGTGCGCCTGGTGGGCGAAGACGGCGCGGCGTTCGACGACCGCTGGTTTTTCACCCTCGAAGTCAACCAGAATATTCCCATCGCTCTGGTGGGCCCGCAACGGCACGATATCCCTTACCTGGACGACACCTTTTACCTCGAACACGCCCTGGCCCCCCGCCGCGGCACCTGGGCCCTCCAGGGGAGCGTGCTCAGCCTGGCCGACCTGCTGGCCCAGCCCGCGTGGAACTACCGGGTGATCTACCTGGTCAATCTCCCGCCGCTGGAGCCGGCCGCGGCCGAGCGGGTGCGGTCATACATCGCCTCGGGCGGCCATGCCGTATGGATCTGCGGCGAAAACGTCCAGCCCGATGCCTACAACCAGATGCACCAGCAAGCCGGCAGCGGCCTGCTTCCGGCGGCACTGCGCGATGTCCGCGCCGCCACCGCCGAATCGGGTCGCGATAGCTGGCACATCGCCTACCTCGACAAAGAGCATCCCGCACTGCGCCCGTTTGTCGAACCGGCGTCCCTCTACCAGTCGGTGCTGGTGTACAAGCACGTGCGGCTCGATGCCGGGCCCCAAAGCGGCGCCCAAGTGCTGGCTCGGCTGGACGACGGCGAACCCCTGCTGGTACACAAGAGCTTCGGGCGGGGATCGGCCACCCTGTTGGGCACCAGCGCCCACACGGGTTGGACCAACCTGCCGCTGCGCCCCATTTTCCTTCCGCTTTTGGCGCGGCTGACCTTCCATTTGGTCGGCACCGAGTCGGTGCCGCGGGGCACGATCGCCGGCCTGCCTTTGGTGGTGGACTTCGAGCCGGCAAACCGCCCCTTATCGGTCGAGATCGTCCCGCCTTCGGGTGCGCCGCGGCGACTACCCAACAAGGGCGACGATGGCCAGGCCGCCCCCAGCTTCCGCTATGAGGAAACCCACGAGCCGGGCATCTACACCGTGCGCCTCTTGGAAGGGACCATGCCCGGCCAGTTGGCGTATGCGGTCAATTTCGATCCCGAGGAATCGCTGGCGGCCACGGTGGACCGGCAGGAGTTCGCCGAATGGGCCAAGCCGGCCGAAGTGATCTTCGCCGACAATCCCGACGATTTGTCCGAGGTCTTCCGGCGGCGCCGCGAAGGCGACGAGGACCTTTGGCCCTGGTTCCTCTCGGCCGTCCTACTGGTGCTGGTGTTCGAGACCTTCCTTTCCAACCGGCTGAGCCCGCGGCAGGAAGACGATCAGGCTGCGCAACTGCCCCCGGGCATGCGGCGCCGCGGGCGGCGACCCGTAGAGGCCCACGCCTAAGCCGCAGCGCCGCAAAAGGCCGCTTGCACCCGGCGCTGGGGCCGGGGAAATGGGGCACCTGTGCGCCAACTGGGCGGGACGGGGCGTCAGTAACCTGCCGGCCTCACCGGGCCCGCCGGTCTCAGCGGTGCGAGCGGTGTCAGCGGCCTCACCGGGCCCTTACGGACCCGGCTCATGGACCCGGCTCGTGGGGCCGGCTCATGGGCTTGGTCCGTACGCCCTCCTCTGGCCTGGCAAAAAGATTCAATCCAGGGTGAACTGGTCGGCCCCCGGGGGGCGCGGCGGGCCTTGCTCGGCCAGGTTATACCGGCGAATCTTGCGGTCCAGCGTCGAGCGCTCGATGCCCAACAGGACGGCGGCCCGGCTCTTGTTCCAGTTGGTGTGCTGGAGCGTCATCAGAATGTGCCGCCGCTCCATGTCATCCAGCGTGCAGGGGAGGAACTTGCCCTGCAGCGGGCTTTCCGCGGTATCGCCTGCCGTGGCCAGGTTGGACAAGAGCAGGTCGTCGCGGTCGATGCGGTCGCCCCGGCAAAGGACCACTGCCCGCTCGATGACGTTTTTCAGCTCGCGGACATTGCCGGGCCAGCGGTAGGCCTGGAGCTGTTCCAAGGCCCTGGGGGTAAAGCCGAAAATCTTGCGCCCCGTCTCCTCGCGGAAGCGCTCCAGGAAATGCTGGGCCAACAGCACGATATCCTCGGGCCGCTTGCGCAACGGGGGCACCACGATCTCCAGCACGCGGAGGCGAAAGAAGAGGTCGCGGCGGAAGCGGCCTTCGGCCACGTCTTTTTCCAGGTCGCGGTTGGTGGCGGCGATCACCCGCACATCGACCTGCACCGGTTTGCTGCCCCCGACGCGCTCGAACGGGTGCCCCTCCAGCACCCGGAGGAACTTGGCCTGGATGCCCAAGCCCATCTCGCCAATCTCGTCCAGCATGAGCGTGCCCCCGTGGGCGGCCTCGAACTTGCCAATCTTCCGCTCCGTGGCACCCGTAAATGCCCCGCGCTCGTGGCCGAACAGCTCGCTGGCCAGCAAGTCTTCCGACAATGCAGCGCAGTTGAGGCACACGAAGGGGCCCTTGCGCCGGGGGCTGCTGTAGTGGACCGCCCGGGCGACCAGTTCCTTGCCCGAGCCGCTCTCGCCCCGAATCAATAGTGTGGCTTTGCTTGCGGCTGCGCGGGCGATCTCCTCGTTGATCTGGCGGATGGCCGGGCTCTGGCCCACGATCTCGCTCTGCACGCCCAGCCGCTCGCGGAGTTCGACATTTTCGTTGCGGATCTGCGTGAGGTGCTCGGTCAGTTCTTGCTGGCGGGTGAGGTTGCTGAGGGCCACCGCCACCGAGTCGGCCACCGCCAGGGTGAACTCCAGGTCCTCGGGGTCGGGCACGCGCTGGGGGTCGGTGGAATAGAGGTGGATCAGCCCCAGGACCTGCTGGCCGCGGCGGATCGGCGCGCAGATGACGCTGACCGCCGGGATTTCGCCCTTGCTGTCGCGGCTGCCCACCGAGCTGTCGCCCAGCACGTTGCGGGCCAGCACCGCCTCGCCCTCGCGCATCACGGTTGTGGCCAGGAAATTGGGGACCCGGTGGTAGCGCCGCTCGGTCGTGGTCCGCGAAGCCACGACCTCCAGGTCCACGGGCCGGGGCGCGGCGTTGTCGCGCGGCAAAAGCAGAATGGCGCCGGCATCGATCTGCACGTTCTGGAACAGCCCGGCCAGCGCCAGCTCGCACATCTTCACCACGTCCGGGGTGTTGGCCAGCTCGAAGGCCAGCCGGCAAAGCCGCGCCGCAGCCACCCCCATGCGCGCGATGCTGGGTTCCTCGGTCGGTTTGAGAAAGCGGCTCTGGCCGCGGCGGTGCATGATGGTGGTCGGCTCGTAGGCGGCCAGCACATCGGAATCGTCCTCGGCCACGCCCGAGGCCGTCTGCGAGTCGCCCGCCTGGCGCAGCGCCCCCATATCGCTGAACGCCTGCGTGAGGCTATGCACGAACACCAGTTGCGAGCGGCCGATGCGAATGACATCCCCCGGCTTGAGCACCCAGTCGCCGGTCAACCGGTGCTCGCCGACCACCGTGCCATTGCGGCTTTCCAAGTCTCGCAGCACCCACTGGTCCTGGCTGACAAACAACTCGGCGTGATTGCGGCTGCACCGCTCGTCCTTCAAGACGATCTGGTTGGTGGGGGCTCGCCCGATCGTTACCGATTGGCCAGGCACCAGGCGGAATACGTCCGTCCACTTCGAGCCTTCGCGGATGACGAGGTAGGCCAGGTCAGCCACCGTCGAACTCCCATGCGCCATCAGCCACGAAAAGTAGCGACCCCGCTGGGGAACGCACCACCCCACCGGGTGCGGCAAAATCGAACAGTCTCCCTTCAACATACCCAGGGCTGGCCGGGTTTGGCAAGTACCCGGTAACCGCGCAAGACCACACCACCAGTACGTGGGGGTCACTTGAAGAGTGATAGACGCACCGGTGCGGGCGAACCTCTGAGCCACTGGGTATTTCCTTGCAACGGCCGTGTTTCCCAATTACTCTATATTTGGGTGTCGTGATACTTCGTCGTGGGTGGCCGCGCAATCCGAGGGCAACCCGGCGGCGGTGTCGCCGGCCGGCACCCGCCAATACAAGGAGAACTCGTCATGCCGTTGTGTGACCGTCCCGCCGCGCTGGCTGCGCGCCGGTGGATGCTCGCCGTGGCCTTGATGCTGGCCGGTTCGGTGCCGGTTCGGGCACAAGTACTTGCCACAACCACCCGGGCCGTGGGCGGGGGCTCCATCGACGCCCAAGGCATGTTGACCCGGGTCGAGGTGTCGCGGACCGGCCAGTTGGAGCAGGTCCGGCTCCAGGCCGTTCCGGAAGCCTTGCGCGGCCCCTCGGAACTCCGCAAGGTGTCGCTCAAAGCCCTCCAGCGCGTGATCCAGGAGCACGCGGCCAATGGCACACCCCTGCCCGACGAGGTGCATTGCCTGGCGGGCCTGCAAAACATCCGCTACGTCCTAGTGTATCCCGAGCAGCAGGATATCGTGCTGGCCGGCTACGCCGAAGGCTGGAAGCTCGATGCGCGGGGCAACGTGGTTGGGGAGACCACCGGGCAGCCCGTGCTGTTGCTGGACGACTTGGTTACCGCCCTTCGCAGCCTGGGGGGCCAAGTTCGCGGGCCGATGACCTGTTCCATCGACCCCACACCCGAGGGTATCCAGCGGGTCTCGGCACTGGCCCGCCGGCTGCGGGAGATCGGCAACCCGGCGGCCACGGCGGCGGCCGTGGAAGAGCAGCTCGGTCCGCAGCGGATTTCCGTAGCCGGTGTGCCGGCCACCAGCCATTTCGCCCACGTGCTGGTGGCTGCCGATTACCGGATGAAACGCATCTCGATGGGCCTGGAGGCCGCCCCGGTGTCGGGGTTGCCGTCGTTCCTGGATCTCATGCGTGGGGCCGGCCGGGGCATGAGCAATATGCTGCCCCGCTGGTGGCTGGAGCCGGATTACCCGGGGCTGGTCCGCGATGAGGCGGGGTTGGCGTGGGAGATTCGCTTGGTTTCGGTCCGGGCCATGGCCGAGGCCGATTTCTTCGATGCCCAGGGTCGCCAGCATCCCAGCGGCAAGGCGGACCCGGCCAGCCAGCGCTGGGCCGAACTGTTCACCCAGCGCTATGCCGAGTTGGCCCGAGCCGAGCCCGTGTTCGCCCAACTGCGCAACTGCATGGAGTTGGCCGTGGTCGCGGCCTTGATCGCCAAGGAAGACCTGCTGGCCAAGGCCGGCGCCCGCTTCCCGCAGTTGACCCAGAGCGACGGGTTGGCCACGGTGCAGTTGCCTGCGCCTCGGCAGGTGGCCAGCAAGGCCGTGGTGGCCAAGAAGGGGCGAAACTGGGTGATCGCCGCGGGCGGGGTGTCTATCAACCCGTGGGCGCTGGTGGAGAAGGCAGAAACCCACGCCCGGGTGGCCTCGATCCGAACCAAGGCCGCGGGCAAGCCGGCCGGCTGGTGGTGGGATTAGCGCCAAAGCCGCGCTACCCAGGCGCCCTCCTCATACCAAGCGGCCACCGCGCCGAGACCGTACCGAACTGCGACCACCAGGGAGCGGCCCGCTTGGCTGTGGTTGCCAGGAAGTGACCGGCACGGTGTCGCTGCCCAGCGTCACCGGGCCCTTACGGGCCCGGCTCGTGGCCGGCTCGTGGTTGGGGGCTCTTGTGGCCGGCTGGCTCGCTGAGTAGAATGCCCTAACTGGGATTTGTGGCCGCTTGCAGCCAGAATCTGCTAAAGTGCCATCGCCCATGTGTGCGAGCCTCGCTGGGCGATCCAAGAGGAACCGATTGCAGACGCCTGCCGCGACCGCCCGTCGCGGTTTTTTTGTTCTTGCTCCGTTCGTATCGAGCGATTGCCGACGACCATCATGAGTACACCCCATTCCGCCCCCCAACCGCCGCGCCGTGCCCTGGGGCCTTCCACCCAGGCCGTCCATGCCGGCGAAGACCGCGTGAAGCTGGGTTATTCGATGACCGAGCCGATCTTCTGTGCGGCCACGTACACCTTTCCCGATACCCAGGCGGTACGGGAGTACGTGGAGAAGAAGCTGCCGCGCGAGGAGTACGGCCGTTACGGCAATCCCACGGAAAGGGTCGTCGAACGCAAGCTGGCGGCCCTGGAAGGGGGCACGGCCGCGGTGGTCTATTCCAGCGGCATGGCGGCCATCGCCGGTTTCCTTCTGGCCAAGCTCCAGGCCGGCGACGAGATCGTGCTGTTCGACGAGTGCTACCATCGCACCCGCGAGTTGTGCGTCAAGCATCTGGCCAAGTTCGGCATCGTGACGCACCAGGTGCCGGCCTGCGACTACGAGCGCATGGAGGCGGCCATCAACCGGCGCACGCGGCTATTGATCAGCGAGTCGCCCACCAACCCGCATCTGAGCGTGGTGGACCTGGAGCGGTTCGCGGCCCTGGGGCGCAAGTACGGCGTGGAGACGCTCATCGACGCCACATTGGCGACCCCCTACAACGTCCGCCCCCTGGAATACGGCATCGACTACGTGCTGCACTCGTGCACCAAATACCTGGGCGGGCACAACGACCTGTTGGCCGGCGTGATCATCTCCACCGAAGAGAAGCTCGAACCGGTGCGCAAGCTGCGGGGCGTGATGGGGATGATCAACGGGCCGCACAACATGTATCTCTTGCTCCGCGGGCTGAAGACCTTCGAGTTGCGGATGCAGCGGCATAACGAGAACGGGATGGCCGTGGCCGAGTTCCTCAGCCGCCATCCCCGGGTGGAAAAGGTGTATTACCCTGGCCTGCCAAGCCACCCGTATTACGAGGTGGCGCGGCGGACCATGCGGGGCTTTGGGGGGCTAGTGACCTTCCAGGTGAAGGACGCCGACTGGCGGGCCACCGCCGCCGTGGTCGATGCGGTGCGGATACCGCGGATCGGCCCCAGCTTGGGCGGCGTGGAATCGCTCATCGAGCAGCCGATCTTCATGAGCTACCACGATTTCACCCCGGAAGAGCGGCGGGCCGTGGGCATTTACGACAACATGATCCGCTTGTCGTGCGGCATCGAGAACCCGGAGGACCTCACGGCCGACCTGGCCCAGGCCCTGGAACACGCCGGCTAGGCACTGGGCCTCCCGGCCCGGGCTGTGGCGGCGGGCGCCCTGGCGGGCAGCACCCTGGAACCCGCCGGCTAGGCGTTGTGCCTACCGGCCAAGCGCCGCGCCACAGGCCGGGTGCGGCGCAGGCCGCCGCGGCTTGCAAGCGCAGAACCGTCCCGGTCCGGCTGGCAATCGCCACGATCCCATCCCGCCATGGAAAAGTACATCCTCGCTTTGGATCAGGGGACGACCTCGAGCCGGGCGATGTTGTTCGACCGGCATGGCCGGGTCGTCGCCCGCGCTCAGGAAGAGTTCGAGCAGATTCTGCCGGCCCCGGGCATCGTGGAACACGACGCGGAAGCGATTTGGGGGTCGCAGCTTCGGGTGGCCCGGCAGGCCCTGGCCCAGGCGGAGGTGCCGCCCTCGGCCGTGGCCGGTTTGGGCATCGCCAACCAGCGCGAGACCACGTTGCTTTGGGACCGCCACACGGGGCGGCCGGTGGCCCATGCGGTGGTCTGGCAGAGCCGGGTTTCGGCCCCGTGGTGCGACCGCCTCAAGGCCGAGGGCTTGGAGCCGCTTTTCCGCCAGCGGACCGGCCTGGTGCTGGACCCCTACTTTTCGGCGACCAAAATCCAGTATCTGTTGGATACGCTCGACCTGCGGGCCGCCGCCGCACGGGGGGGCATCCTTTTCGGCACGGTGGATACGTTCTTGGTGTGGCGGCTCAGCGGCGGCCGGCTGCACGTGACGGATCCCAGCAACGCCAGCCGCACCCTGCTGTGGAACCTGCATACCCGCGATTGGGACGACGAGCTGCTGCGGATTCTCGGCATCCCCCGGGCGATGCTCCCCGAGGTCCGCCCCACCAGCCAGGTGTACGGCCTTGCCGACGCCCAGTGGTTTGGCCATCCGGTGCCGATCGCGGCCGTGGCTGGCGACCAGCAGGCGGCCACCTTCGGCCAGGCGTGCTTCGAGCCGGGCAGCGCCAAAAACACCTACGGCACCGGGTGCTTTCTGTTGATGAACACCGGTGGGCAGCCGGTGCTATCGCGGCACAACCTGCTGGCCACCGTGGGCTGGGCCCTGGGCGAGCGGATCACGTACTGCCTGGAAGGCTCGGTATTCATTGCCGGGGCCGTGGTGCAGTGGCTCCGCGACGGGCTGGGGATACTGCGCGCCTCGGCCGAGGTCGAGGCGCTGGCCCGCAGCGTGGCCGACCATGGCGGCGTGTATTTCGTTCCCGCTTTGGTGGGATTGGGCGCTCCGTATTGGGACCCGTATGCCCGGGGGACAATCCTCGGCATTACGCGGGGCACGACGGCCGGCCATCTGGCCCGCGCGGCCTTGGAGGCCATCGCCTTCCAAACCCGCGACCTGGTCGAAGCCATGCAGCAGGACGCCGGGTGCAGCCTGGCCTACCTCAAGGTGGACGGCGGGGCGGCTGTGAACGACCTGTTGATGCAATTCCAGGCCGATGTGCTGGGCGTCGAGGTCCGCCGGCCGGTCGTGGCCGAGACCACCGCCCTGGGCGCTGCCTACCTGGCGGGGCTGGCCGTGGGCTACTGGTCCGATCTGGCCGAGATCGCCCGCCACTGGGCCCTGGACCGCTGCTACCGCCCGGAAATGCCGCCCGACCAGCGCCAACACCGTTACCAGCGCTGGCAAGAGGCGGTGGCTCGGGCACGCCAATGGGAGCCGGCCAGTCCCGGCCCGATGCCACGCAACTCTTCGGCGGGCAATTAAAGTTCGACCCACTGGCCTGGCACCGGCACGGGGTAGCGGCCCTGGTCGTCGGCCTTTACCGGCGGCGGCGTGTTCTCGTCCATGGTGTCCACCTGCGGGCACCACTGGAAGTTGGATTTCATGGCCTCGTCCCAGGTAACGATCTTGCCCGAGTGCACGGCGGCCCGGCCCATGATGTCGGCCAGATTCGAGAGCGCCGCCCTGCGGGCCTCGTTATGGGGCAGGTCGCGGCGGATCGCCTCCAACAGGGCGATCCACTCGGCCTGCCAGGGCGTTACCGCCTCCCTGGGGGCCTGCCAGGCGATGTTGTCCGGCGCAATCCGCTGGTCCTTGAAGATCATCACCGTGCCGGCGTGGATACTGCCGGAGAACTGCGCCGCACACTTGGTCCCATGCACGTACGTGGCGAACTCGTTGTGGCAGTTGGGCAGGTAACGGACCACGTCGTAGCCTTTGGTGCCGTCGGCGAAGGTCCATTCGACCGAGAAGGAGTCGAGGTTCTGGCTGCAATCGGTGCTGTTGGCGGCCCGGCCACCGATGCCGTGGGCCGTCACCGGCCAGGCGTCTTTCAGCCAGCACATCTCGTCGATCTGGTGGATGTCCATTTCGGCCCACAAGCCGCCCGACACCCAGTAGAACCGCACGAAGTTGCGGATTTGCCAGAAGAGTTCTTTTTCGGCCGGGGGCTTGCGGCCCATGGGGCCCACCGGCTCCATGCGGTATGCCCGGATGAGCTGGATGTCGCCCAGCGCTCCGTCGCGGATGCGGCGAATGAGTTCCTGCCGGTTCCGCGAGTGGCGGCACATGAGGCCCGCCGCGATCTTGAGGTTCTTCTTTTCCGCGGCTTCGCCGGCCGCGATGATCCGCCGCACGCCCGGCGGGTCGGTAGCAAACGATTTCTCCATGAACACGTTGACCCCCTTGGCCACCGCGTACTCCAGTTGCAGGGGGCGCCAGGCGGCGTAGCCGCATAGCATGGCGACGTCGCCCGGCCGGAGGCAGTCGATCGCCTTGCGATACCCATCGAATCCGACGAAGCGCCGCTCCGGCGGGACGTCCACCTTGTCGGGGTACTGCTGGCTGAGGGCCTTGAAAGAGGCGTTGAGGCGGTTTTCGAAGATATCGGCCATGGCCACGAGTTTGACCGGCCCGCCCGGCACCTCGAACGCATCCCGCGCCGCCCCGCTGCCGCGGCCTCCGCAGCCGATCAAGGCCAGGCGGATGGTGCTATCCTGCCCCGCGTGCACCGCCGGGACACCGGCACCGGCCAGGGGCAAGGCGGCGGAAGCGGCCGCTGCCCGCCCCAAAAACTGCCGGCGTGTGCTCGGGGCACCCAAGTTCGAAGACGCCTTTTTCCTGCGACGCATGGCATGCTCTCCCGAAGATGCCGGAAGGCAAAGCGCAGGACCGTGCCCTGACGCCTTGCCACCCGATTGGCCTCATGGTTCGGGCCGCGCTTCCCGGCCCGGGGCGATTTTAGCCCGGCGGCACGGCCGGCTCAAGCGCCTCGGCGGGTGGCGGGCGCCAGGTTCAGGCGGCCCCGCTGTCGTGAAGAAAAGCCCGGGGGCATCCGGCAAGCGGAATTCCTAACGGTTGGCGCTGCCCAGCGGCACCGCCACAGGGGGAAGCACCTGGATACACGAGAGGTCTTCCCAGGGGCGATGCTGGGGCAGGTCGTGTTCCCAAAGCGCCACCCACCGCTCCCAGGAAATCTCCACCTGGCCGAAACGCAGGCGCTCGCGTTCCAAGGCGGGGAGGCGCCGGGGCCGCGGCCCCCGGACCTGCTGGGGCGGAATCCACGGGCCATAGTCCATCTCGTAAAGCACCTCGCGCTGGAAATCGGGGTCCGGCCAGACGACGATCCCCTCAGGCACCAGGTCGTAGCCGGCGACCATGGGCAGCTCCGCCTCGATCTGCTGGCGGAGCAGGTCTGCGCCGGCCGAGCGGTACAGGCCCACCAGCGCGGCAGCCAGGGCCGCCTGGCTTTCCGGCGGGACGTGCGCGATCCAGCCCGGCCGGACAACACCCGCCAGCAGCCAGCCCGCCCGCAGTTCGAAGGCCAGCACGGTGTTGCCCGACCGCAGGCCCGGGCAGGCCACTTCGACCTGGATCGAGCCGGTGGCCAGCCGCACGTCGCCCACCACCACTGGCCCGGCGTGCCAGAATCCGCTGCCACCGACCAGGGCGACGAACTCCCGCTGGACCCACCGTCGCACCGCCTCCTCGACATGGTGCAAGGCGTGCAGGTGTCGGCGCACCCGTTTCCAGTTGCCGGTCTGCCGGGCGAAACGCTCCGCACGCCGCAGCCGGGCAAAGCGCTTGGGGAGCGTGCCGGAGTGGAACCCGCGCCGCAGCAGGCGGGACATCGTTTCCCCATGCGAGCCGATGAGCACCGGGGCCAGGCTCTGCCGCCGGTTGGCCGCGTACAATCGCCAGCTCTCCTTGAGTTCCCACACCAAGAAGCCGCAAATTCCCGGCAGCGAGACGCTGATCAAAAAGGCCACCAGCCAGGCCAGGAATTCGTTCATCGCCGAGGCCAGCCACATCTGGAGAACCGCCACGAACGGCAGGAACACCTTGTGGGCCACCGTGACCACCGGGAAGTGCTTGATGGGGTTGATTTGCGGCTCGATGACCACGTTGATGGCGAAGCGGAACACGTAGGTCACCAGGAACCAGGCCGCGCCGCCAGCCGCCTTGAGCCCTAGCGTCAGATGGCTTTCGCCGCTGCGGAACCGGAGGAGTTCATCCACGGCGTACAGGAACCGCTCCACGGCCTCCAAGGCCATCTTCGAGACCTCCATGACCAGGGCCAGGAGCGTCATCAGCGGCCGCCAGCCGAAGCGCCGCAAGCCTTCGACCACGGCCTCGGCCAGGATCTCCTCGGCATTGCGGCCGATGCGGGAATTCAGAAGCAGATTGACGACCAGGAAGATGCCGGCGGCTAGGCCCAGCGAAAGCCCCAGGCTGACATCCTTGCGGGGAAGCACGCCCCAGGCCAGGGCCGTCAACAGGGCCGGTTTGAGGCCGTAGCGCGTAACTGCCCGGGCCAGCCGGCTGCGGAGCAACCACTGGACCCAGCGGCGGCTGAGCACCCATCGCGGCAGGTCGTAGAGCAATAGGCGCAGGCCGCGAAACACCGCCTTCAGGCCGCGCCACACCGCCTGCCGGAACACCCGGACGTTGATAAGGCACAGGAGAAATAGGCCCAGGGTGGCGACGAGTTCCCAGGTCTTGACGTGGACCCCTTCCAGCCCCACCCAATCGTCCAGGGCGTGCTGCAAAAAGGCCAGGGCCACGAAGGCCCCGACGAAGGGCAAGGCCGCGAAGCGCACCAGGCCCCGCCCCACGGCTGTGCCGAAGGCCAGCGAGGCCAACTGCTGCATCCACCGAAGGTAGAATTCGCCGCGGCGGTACACGCCGTCCAGAGCGGTGGCCAGGCGCTGGTCGGCTTGGAGCACCGGATCGCCGCGGAGCAGGTCGGCCAGCCGGCTGAAGTCGGCCAGCTTCAAATTGTTCCGCGAAATGGCGTCGCGGAAGTCCCCCATCGTCACGTAGCCCCGCTCGACGATCCGATCCAGAAGCTCTTCGACGAGTTTCTGGCGGGCGACCCGCTCCGGCAGATTGGCCGGCACCAATCCTACCTCGTCTAGCACCCGGTGAACCTCGGGGCGAAACCGGCTGCGGATGCGCTCTTCCACGCGCTGGATGCCGCGGCGGAGCAAGTCGGCCAATTGGCGGCGGTGCTGGGCGCTGAGGCGCACCACCGGCAAGCGGCGCTGGGCGCTGCGCAGGTGGGTGGACATGAGGATATCGCTCTGGCCGGGCAGCGGCCGCTTGATGGGGCGCTGGCCCAGCGAAAGCACCCATTCGACCAGGTCGCTGGCGTGGATTTCGCGTTCGTGGTCGACGCAGGCTTTTTGCAGGTCGTACAGCAACCGGGCCTCGGCCGACCAGGCCGCGCGGGGCGCCTGGCGGGCCAATGCCGCGAGTACCTCCCGCCAGGCCGGGGGCTCCTGGGGATCGAGGTCCAAAGCCGCTTGCAGCCGGGCCGCCAGCCGGTCCACATCGGCCTGGATGCCGCAGCGGGCCTCGGCCGACAGACCCGGCGGTGCCCCGCGCGCCGCTTTGGTGCGGAGCAGGATCGCCCGCACCTGATTGCCCACCCGGGAGGCCCGGTCGGCCCGGGCCGATAGCCGCCGGAACCGCCAAGGCACGCGCTGCGATCGAACCGGCGGCGGTTCGTCGCTGGGGGGACCGGCCGCCGCAACCTCCTCCACCGCCCCAAGGCCCGCCCTGGCCCCATCGCCCCGGGCGGGTTCGACCGCCCAGGCGTCGTCCCCTTCGGGTTCTGGATCTACCGGGGGCAGGTTTGCCCCCTCGGGCCGGGTGGCCACAAATAGCTCGTGCGCCCGGACATCTTCGGCCAGCACCGCGTCGATGGCCTCGAACCGCTCCACCACGGGAAAACAGCGCAACAGCAGCCCGGGGGCGAAGTGCCGCAGCTCCAGATATACGGCCGCAAACTCGATATAAAGCTCGCGGTCGTCGGCCGGCGGCAAGAGAAAACCGTCGTGGAGCAGGACCTCGCGGGCCTCGGCCAGCACCGCTGGGCCAATGCTGTACATCCGCTGGCGCAACTCGGCCGGCCCCAGCCGGCCCGCCGCCACCAGGTCTTCCATCGCCACGTGAACTCGGGCGTGGAACAGCAGGCGCCAATAGCGGCGGAGTGCGTCGCCGGGCGGCTGGGCCGCCAGCCATTCCGGGTCCGGGGCAGGCAGCAAGATCAAGCGGGAAGGGGCCCGCTGGCCAGGTTCCAGGCCCAGTTCCTCTCGGGCCGCGATCTCCAGCAGCCGATCGGTGCTGGCCGTGTAACTCTTGCGGTGCGGAACCCGGATGCCCCAGGTGGTCCACTGCCGGTCTTCCAGGATCACCCGGCGAAGGATGCGGGGCAGCACCAGGCGGACCGACGGTTCCCGGGCACGAAGGGCATCTTCCAACCCCGAGGGGGTCAGCGGCAGCGGGGTTCCCTCGCCCTGCTCGGCAGGCGCTGGGCCTTGCCCGATAGTCCTCGTCATCGTCGTTCCGCAGATTTGCAGGAAAGCGGCCGCTACGGGGCCCTTCCCTGGGGTTGTTCCGCTAGGGCTTGGTGAAGGCGTCGGCGTTGTCGCGGGTGATCAACTCGACGGGCACCACCACTTCCTTCTCGACCGGCTTGCCTTCCAGGTACTGGTAGGCTTTTTCGGCGGCAATCCGCCCGATCTGGCGGGGGAATTGCGCCGAGGTGGAAAGGAGCTTACCGGCCTTGATTGCGGCGATCCCCTCTTGGGAGCCATCCACGGTAACCACCAGCACGTCTTTTAGCCGGCCTGTGGCCTCCAGGGCCGAGATGGCCCCCAAGGCGCTGGGATCGTTAATGGGAAACACCGCGTCCAGGTCCTTGTGGCGCCCCAGCAAGTCT